>JAFOXS010000167.1 GCA_017391665.1 Alistipes sp.
AGGGCAGACAAGGCAAATGATGATTTTGCACGTTATCTTTCAGCCCTTATTCCAAACTATGCCATCATCAGCCTATACAGGGAGGTGATAAAAGATATTCAAGGTGAAAGTAAAATAGTCACACAAAGCCAAATAGCAAAGGTGGAGGAAGAAATTATACAACACGAAGCGAGATTGACTGCTGCAACCAATAAGTTTTTGGATGATAAAATTGATGCAGATACCTATAATGAGGTGAAACAGAGGGTATTAGCAGAAAAACAGGCGTGTTTAACCAAACTTGATATGCTGAAAAACCCTCAGTGTGCTGATTTCGAACCACAAATCAAGTATGCTATGTCATTGATTAACAATCTTTCACATGTGATTAAGGAGGGGCGTTTGGATACCAAACGAGAACTTATTGGTGTGATGTTCCCCGAAAAATTTGATTTTGATGGAAAATCATATCGAACCAACTCTTACAACAAGGTGCTTGATTTGATATACCTGCAAACCAATGAGTTACGAGGACAAAAGAAAAGAGACTCTTCAGATTTTTCTGAAAAGTCTCTTCAAGTACCCCCTCAGGGGCTCGAACCCTGGACCCCAACATTAAGAGTGTCGTGCTCTACCAACTGAGCTAAATAGGCATTCAATCATTTCCTGATTGCGAGTGCAAAGGTAAGGCAAATTTTCTTATCTGCAAACTTTTTGCCACTTTTTTTGAGCGTTTTTCGCCAATAAATTTTGCGTAAATTTATAATGTGTTGTTTTATAGCTAATTGCACAAGCGGGTGTTGCCGAATTTTTTTGCGTATCAAAATGCCAAATCTCGAAAAAACTCACAGCAAGGCTACATATATCGACATAAATTGTTAAATTTGTATCTCTTAAAATGCTAAAACGATGAAGAAAATTCGCAATCCCTATATTGGTTTGGAGGCTGAGGGCTACAATTGCTTTGCTTGTGCGCCCCACAATCCCTATGGTTTGAAGATGGAGTTCTACGAGGACGGCGACGATGTGGTCTGCTATTGGACCCCGCGCGCGGAGTATCAGGGTTGGGTGCAGACGCTCCACGGCGGTATTCAGGCGACGCTGATGGACGAGGTTGGCGGCTGGGTCATCTCGCGTAAGATCCAGACCTCGGCGATGACTACGGCCCTCAATATGAAGTATCGCAAGCCTGTTCCGACGGGTGATGATGTGCAGGTTGAGGTGCGTGCGCATATTGTCGATCGCAAGCGTAGTTTCGTGATGATCGAGGCGACGCTGTCGTGTGGTGGCGAGGTCTGCTCGTCGGCCGATATCACCTACTATTGTTTTTCGGAGCAGAAGGCGCGCGAGGAGTTCCATTTCCGCAACTTTGAGTTGGAGGAGTAAGAGTAAGTATCTCGCAAAATATGCCGCAGACAAAAAAGTGCAACTAACAATTATTAGAGTTCAATAAATTATAATAGACATTATGGCAATTAGTCCCATCACAAAACGGATTTTGACCGACTTGCAAAAAGAATATGTTTTTGCTGACTTTCAAATCAATAGTCAAGGTCATTTGATAAAGAAGAATAAACGAGATTGGTTGAGACTTGAGACCGAGAGATGGACTG
>JAFOXS010000242.1 GCA_017391665.1 Alistipes sp.
TCACTTATTATATGGCAGAATTTCAAGAAGTATTCGGAAAATGCCAAAAATATTCAGTTAAATGGTTTAACAGCTACGAGGAATGTTGAGGATGGGCGTGTGATGGCCAATTGGTTGATGGTACTACATAAAGCATATTAATTAAAAATGGCGACCACTCGTTGAGTAGCCGCCACTGAAGAGGTTGGATTTTACATTCTCTTTTACTGGAATATTTCATCACGGGCGTAGCCCTTGATTGTCTTTTTGCGCTCGGCGATGAAGAGTATAAAGTGAATCAACACGCCAATGCCCCAGAAGGTTGCCGTTGCAGCCAAGGCAACAATACCCTCGGTGTGCCAGCCGGCGTAATGGGCCGCAAAACCCACAGCAACGCAGATGACGTAGGTCATAAAATGGTATCTAAAGCCGATGTCGTAAATATCGTACTCTCTCTCCTCTTTTTGGCCAAAATACCAACCCGTAAAATACATAAGACAGAAATATGCGATCGAACACGCTATGGTTCCGACGAGAGTCTGCGCTCCGATACATAAGTTTAGAGCATATCGAAATAAAACCGTCAAAAGCAGTGCGCCAATGGCAAATTGTCCTAATCTGAATGTCAATACTTTCATAACTTACTTGTTTAGAAGATTAATAATTGATTCGTTTGTAAATAGTAGTATATTTCGTTTTGCAAAACGCTTAAATAGTTCATCGCCCATCGGGGTGAGGTAGTAATATTTCCTATCGGGCCCTTTGCTTACTCGGCGGCTATCGTAGGCGATGATCTCCAGATGCTGGAACTTGCGCAGATTTCTATATAGACTCTGCTCCTCGCAGGTCATCGTGCCTTGCGACATCCGCTCGACAAACTCCTTTATCTGCTCCATACATTTGTTTCCCTCCTTCAAAGCCAGAAACACCCAAAAGGTGAGTTGCCCTTTTTTGTAGGTCTCTTCCCAAGCACTTAACAGCTCGTCAATGATCAGATTATATTCCATAGGTGTAGTATTATTGATGTATTAAACAACTTGTATAGTGCAAATATACTACTACTTTTTGTATATGCAAATAAAAATCTATTTTTTTTCGGTTTAATTATTATTGGCGGGCATTGGAGGAGGCGATTTTTAATGATAGCGCGCGTTTATATGTGTGTGTTAATGAGGGGATTTTTAGTGGAGGAGTAAAAAAACCGCACTGCAGAATTTGCAGAAAAAGGGCAGCGCGTCGTGCAAAGGGACGCAAGAAGTTGACCGTATCAGATAAGTCAACATTCAAGTATGCTTAATTTTCCGATTCTGTCGGAAAAATAAGAGGGGAACGGACGCGTTCCCCTCTTGTTTTTTTACCCTCCCCTAAATCCCCTCCTTGGAGGGGACTTCGGTCGCTACGCTCCGTGGTGCAGAGTGCAACGCTTACAAATATGGACGCGTTCCCCTCTTATTTTTTTACCCTCCCCTAAATCCCCTCCTTGGAAGGGACTTCGGTCGCTACGCTCCGTTTTTTTTATATTTTTAAGTGCAATAAGTGTCATAGGTGTTATATTTCTGTCAAAAAGTGTAACTTTGTGTAGTTAGATCTACTAAAACTATGAAAACAATAAAATTATTTGCTGTTGCACTCTTTATATTGATGGCAGCAGGCGCACAGGCGCAAACCCAGACGGTTACAATTGATGGCGATCACGGCAAGTTGCATGCTGTAATTCACAAGCCCGAACTGAAGGACGGAGAGCGTTGTCCGATGGTGCTGCTCTGCCACGGCTTTATGGGCAATAAGGAGGGAGCTTTGGAAAAGCAGATTGCAGCACTGCTCCAGGCCAAGGGCATAGCCTCAATACGTTTCGACTTCAACGGACACGGCCAGAGCGAGGGCCGTTTTCAGGATATGACCGTGCCAAACGAGATTGTGGATGCGAAAAAGGTGATCGAGTACGTCAGCAACCTGCCATACGTTGAGAGCGTAGCCATCACGGGACACTCGCAGGGTGGTGTCGTGGCGGCGATGACGGCAGGCGACCTGGGCGCAGAGAAGATTAAGGCAGTTGTTTTGCTGGCTCCTGCAGCTGTGCTGCGTGACGATGCCATCCGTGGCAGCACGATGGGTGCCACATACGATCCGTTCAATCTGGGCGAGTATGTAGAGCTCTTCAGAGGCATGCGCCTCGGTGCAGAGTATATCCGCACAGCCTTCTCGTTGCCTATTTACGATACTGCGGCCAAATATCAGGGTCCGGCACTGATCATTCACGGCACTGGCGACCGCGTAGTGCCCTACACCTACGGCGAGCGTTTCCATCAAATATGGGATGGTAGCGAGCTGGTAATAATCGACAAGGCCGACCACGGCTTCTCACAGCAGATCGAGCAGGTGGCAGGCAAGAGCGCTGAGTTCCTGAGCAAGGTGTTGCTCTCAAACAAATAACATACCACCACAGAACAGAGGCTGTCTAACAAGAGATGTTAGCAGCCTTTTTTATTATCATGGATTGTATAATAAGAGGGTTTTCAAGGCTTGCGACGCCCGAAAACGCGGAGTTTACTATGACGTAAATGAGCATTTAAGGGCGAGCGTAACGCAGAAAACACCTTATTAGGCAATCCCCATTTTTGTCAATTGATACCACACTTAGGCATAATTTATGCTCTGCAAGGGGTATGAAACTGATAAAAATACCATTCATCATCGCCTTCGTTCTGGCGGCATCGGCCATTGGGGCATCCTATCTGTTCAGTCTGCGCCGCGAGGCCGAACCCTCGGAGTATCTATGGTACGACTCCCTGCAGGGGCTGCATGAGTTATGCCGCGCGAAGTACCGCCAAAGCCATCTCTACACCGAGTATGCCCGTCATGCCGAGCAGGATTCGCTGCACCAGCAGGCGGCACTACTACGGGCTCTGGCCTATGCCGACGGGGTGCAGTGTGCGAACTGCCGCAAAGCCATCGAATCGCTCGGAGGGCGGTTTCACTCGCCCGTAGTGCAACATTACACGATGGTCAACACCCTAACACATCTGCACCATGCCCTGCAGGCAAAAAGCGAGCTGCACGAAGGGATAACCGAGGAGTGTCTGCACCGCGCCATAGCGGAGAACAACCGCTACATAGCACGTCTGATCACATGGTGCGACGCCAGCGACATAGCGCAAATCGTAATCCTTAGGCGCGAGATAGCGACTCTTGATCAGCAGCAGGCCGAGCAAGCGCCATACACGGTGTGTCCTACGTGCGGAGCCATATCCAATGAGTTGCTGCACACCTCCTACTGTCCGCACTGCATGACCGAGCGGGAGAAGTTCCTTACATTTGAGTAAATAGAGATTCGGGGTGCGCACCTCAACCATATAAAGCAAAGAGTCCGTCTGGATCAGACGGACTCTATTTCATTGCAAATACTATAAGCCGAGTTCTGTACCTCTTGCGAGGCCTCTATCATTTATCTACTGCTGTGGTCACCCACAGCCTCTAGCAACCTACCCCCCGACATTGGACGAGCAACCCTTAATTGTCGGTATACATGGTCTTGCAACCCGCAAGGCGTACGGCCAGTGAACATTGCTGCCACCGCGGTGGGCTCTTACCCCACCTTTTCACCCTTACCTGCCGACCCGAAGGCCGACATCGGCGGTTATTCTCTGTTACGCTACTACACCCTCACGAACGTCGAGCCGTTAACTCGTGCGGCGCTCTGTGTTGCTCGGACTTTCCTCTCCCCTTACGGGCAGCGATAGAGCGTACTTGCAATTTTTTCTAGGATAAGCCCGCTACTCTTGCTTGCGAGCGCTAACCCAATATTTTTAGGCATACCATCGAACAGCGACCTACGCCTAATCAAGGCACATCAACCATCCCGAAGCGGGCTGTATCTCAGACCTCACCCACTACGAAAATTGTATAACGGAGGCTATTTCAAGGCTTGCGAAGTCCGAGAAACCGCAGTTTACTAAGGCGTAAATGAGGATTTCGAGGACAAGCGTAACGCAGAAAGAGCCCCGTTTGACAATTTTTATTTTACTACAGGTTTTATATCCTTAATTCGTAACTGCGTAGTCACCGTTCCACGATAGTGGTTCTCCACAATCTGGTAGCAGACATCGATGGGACGACCCGAGCGTACCCACTCATAGTGCGTGGGCTGCTGGAAGGCGATGGTCTGAATCGAGGTGTTAGGCTTCTGCTTCTGCACCAGGTCCATACGCAGATGCTCCATTTCGGCACCCACCAGCTTAGCCTCGCCGTGTGAACTTGCGCCATACGTCGCAAAGACAGGCGCCGTGTTTCCGGGACCAAAGGGCTGGAAACTGTTGAGCTGGCGATGGAACGCGGGCGTGATGTCCGAGAAGAGCAGCTCGCTGTCGATATCTACCTGCGGCACCAATATCTGCGGATCGATATTCTTCTCCACATAGGCGTTGAAACGCTCCTTGAAGGCCTCAACATTCTCGGGACGCATGGTAAGACCTGCGGCGTACATATGTCCACCGAAGTTTTCCAGCAGATCCGAGCACGACTCAACGGCCTGGTAGAGATCAAAGCCGGGGACTGAACGTGCCGAGCCCGTCACGAAACCGTTGCTCATCGTGAGCACCACCGTAGGACGGTAGTAGGTCTCGATAAGGCGCGAGGCAACGATACCCACGATACCCTTCATCCACTTGGGATTATAGATCACCGTACACTTGCGATCCTTCAGGTGGGGGTTCGACTCGATATAGTCGTGAGCCTCCTGCGTAACGCTGCGGTCGATATTCTTACGATCCTGATTGTACGAGTCAATCACATCGCAGAACTCGCGTGCCTGCTTCTCATTACCCTCGACGAGCAACTCCACAGCGGCAAAACCACCACTCGGAGCGGCATTCTCGTCGTTCTCGTCCATACGCATACGACCTGCGGCGTTGATGCGCGGACCAATCTTAAATACAATGTCGTCGATAGTGATCGTCTGGCGCTCCAGGCCACAGATCTTGATTATCGACCCAAGACCCGACGAAGGCATGCGGTTCAGACGCTCCAGACCATAGTAGGCCAGGATACGGTTCTCACCCGCAAGGGGCACAATGTCGGACGCAATACTTACCACGAGCAAGTCCAGCAGATGCTCGATATCCTTGAACGGAATACCATGCTTCTGTGCATAGGCCTGCACGAGTTTGAATCCTACGCCACAACCTGACAACTCGTTGAACGGATAGTTGCAGTCGTTGCGCTTGGGATCCAGCACAGCCACAGCCGCGGGAATCTCGTCGGCTGGGAGGTGGTGGTCGCAGATGATGAAATCAACACCCTTCTGCTTCGCATAAACAACCTTTTCTACGGCTTTAATACCACAATCCAGAGCAATGGCCAGCGTTACACCCTTGCGGGCCGCGAAGTCAATACCCTTGACCGAGATGCCGTAACCGTCATTATAACGGTCGGGGATGTAGAAAACAAGGTTTTTGTGACCTATCTGCCTGAGGAACTTATAAACCAACGCAACCGCTGTGGTACCGTCCACGTCGTAGTCGCCATACACCATGATCATCTCATTGTCTGCGACGGCGCGCTCGATACGCTCCACTGCGCGATCCATATCCTTCATCAGGAAGGGATCATGCAGATCTGCAAGCTGCGGGTTAAAGAACCTATTGGCCTTTTCTACGGTGTCTATGCCTCGTTGCACAAGTAGGTTCGTGAGCACGGGCGACATTCGGAGGTGAGTAGCCAAACGCTCCACCACCTCGCGATCGCCATGCTGCCGCACAACCCATCGCTTCTCTATAGGCATAACTTACAATTTTATTATTTATATATTTCAATTTTTAATTTTTCGCTTAAGTGTTTAACAACCTGCATCTTAACCTGCTCAAAATCGACCGCATGGCCTACCTCGCGCTCGATGCTCGTAACGCCCCTATCGACAAATCCGCAGGGGTTGATATGGTTAAAATACCTTAGATCCGTAGCCACATTCAGGGCAAAGCCGTGCATGGTAACATAGCGGCTCGACTTGACACCTATGGCGCAGATCTTTCTCGCGCGCGGAGTATCGCCATCGATCCATACTCCCGAAGCGCCCGCCACGCGGCCCGCCTCGATGCCCCACTCGGCACACACGCCGATGATGGCCTCCTCGATGGAGTCGATATACTCTCTAAGACCGATGCCCAACTGCTCCAGATCCAGGATGGGATAACCCACTATCTGACCCGGGCCGTGAAAGGTCACGTCGCCACCACGGTCGATGTGGAAAAATTCGGCACCGATAGAGCGCAAATAAGCCTCCGGAACGAGCATATTCTCGTCCTTACCGCTTTTGCCTAATGTGTAAACAGGATTGTGTTCTACTGTGAGAAGCCAGCCGGCTTCATGCCCCGAAAGATCTGCCAAGGCCTCAGCGGCAGCGCCCGCTTCGGCACCCTCCATAGCGGCTACACCTCTCTTCACTGCAAGCACACGATCGAACAGCGACCGCTGCAAGTCCCAGCACTCGGAGTAGCCCATACGGCCTAAATCTTTGTACAATACCCCCTTCATTTTAGCCAAAAGCCTTGCGCCGAAGAGGATCGGTGAAGCCTCGGACAAAAAACAATTATGGCTAACCGCCCTTGTCCTAATCTCCTCCCCCCTACTGCTCGGCAATTTTACGCTTTACGCTCTCCAGTGCGGCATCGGCCAGATATGACGAGCGCACCATCGGTGCACTGGCACAATAGCTGAAGCCCATCTCAAGAGCCTGAAGTCGGTACCATTCGAATTTCTCGGGAGTGATGTACGCCGCAACGGGATAGTGCTCCAGAGAGGGTCGAAGATACTGACCAAGCGTTACAATCTCGACACCTACATTGCGTAGGTCTCTAAGTGTCTGCAATACTTCATCATCGCTCTCGCCAAGTCCGACCATCAGTCCACTCTTCGAGACTGCACCCGATGAGGAGATGATCTCCAGCGTACGCAGGCTCGTGCGATACTTCGCTCGAGAGCGTACAAGCGGGGTGAGTCGCTCGACGGTTTCGATGTTGTGCCCGATGATATCGGGCTTGGATGCGGCTACAATGTCTATAAGATCAGCCCTTGCATCCAAATCGGGAATAAGGAGCTCAATTGTTGCGTCGCAATTTGTACGACGTATGGCCTCCACTACTGCGGCCCAATGCTGTGCACCGCCATCGGGCAGGTCATCACGTGTAACAGAAGTTACGACAACATGTCGAAGTCCCATAAGCCTCACGCTTTCAGCCAACTGCTCAGGCTCTGAGGGGTCGGGAGCAAGGGGTATGCCTGTCTTTGTCGCGCAGAAACGGCATCCGCGAGTACAAATATCGCCCAGGATCATGAATGTGGCTGTTCTTCGGCGCCAACACTCTGCCTTATTGGGGCAAAGACCGCTGCTGCAGATCGTATGCAATGAGTGCTCTTTGACTATACGTTCGACCTCGGCCGACTCCTCATTGCTTTGCAGGCGTATCTTCAACCACTCGGGCTTACGCAGTACATTTACCTTGTCATAAAACTTCGGCATTTTAAGTTCATTATTTTCCAATTGATGCAAAGATAGAAAAAAAAACAAAAACTTGGCTGATTTTTAATAAAAATCTATCAACTCCTGCGCAAAAAGACGACATCTTTCAAAAAAAGAGCAAAAAAGCCGAGATCCATAACACTATCAATGAGCTAAAAACACTATCTTTGCGCACGTTTTTACAACAGACCTAAATCAAGACATGAGAAACATCCTCATACTCCTATCGGCAATGATGCTGCTTGCCCCTGTTGCCAAGGCGCAAGAGAACGATCTTCGCCTGCAGGCAGAGACACGAATCGACTACAGCGGCGAGCAACTGAAATCGGACGATTTCAAGGGTGGCTTCTACGGCAAGTATCTGAATGTGATACTGTCGGGAACCATTGGCGACAAATTTTCGTACGCCTACCGCCAGCGTCTGAACAAGGCCCACGCCGACCAGAGTTTTTTCGATGCCACCGACTGGCTATATCTGAACTATGCCCCCAGTAGCAATTGGCAGTTCTCGGCTGGAAAACAGGTGGTGGCCATTGGCGGATACGAGTATGACCGTGCTCCCATCGATCTCTATTTCTGCTCGGAGTTCTGGAACAATATTGCATGCTATCAGTTTGGTGTAAGCGCCACATATGCAGCCAACAGCGGCAAGGACAAATTCCTGTTTCAGGTGTGCCAGAGTCCCTTCCGTGCAAATGCCGACAACATGTATGCATACAACCTGATGTGGATGGGCTCGCACGACTGGTATCAATCTATCTGGACGGTAAACCTTATCGAGCACAACCCCAAGGATCAGATCGCATATCTTGCGCTGGGCAACCAATTCACCTTTGGTGACTTCAGATTGCAGCTCGACTACATGCTCCGAGCATCGAACCGAAGCATGCTCTTCAAGGATTACTCAATCATGGGCGAGGCTTCATATACCATAGCCGACAAGTTGAACATCTACGGTCGTGTGACATACGACGTAAACAACTCAACGGGCGCCGTCAACGACTTCTGCGTGATGCCCGACACCGAGCTCACACGCCTTGGCGCTGGCGTGGAGTTCTACCCTCTGCCAAAGAAGAATCGCTCAATCCGTCTGCACGCCTTCTACCACTACACAATGGGCCACAATGGCAACCCCAATGGTGTTCTGATGGATGGACAGTCGGTGTTCAGCATCGGTCTGAAGTGGAAAATCGACGTCATCTCTATTGCAAAAAAGATATTTTAATACACTAACCATCTAACCTGTAAGAACAAAATGAATCGCAAGAAATCAAGCACCTGGGAGGGCATCCCGTGTTTAGTAATTATCTTGTTGCTCTTTGGCGGTATTGGACACGTTATGGGAGTGTCGCAGATGCTCAACACCATAATGAACACAGCTCACGACCTGCTTCTCAACACTGTTTTCTACCTGATGGGCGTAACCGTTATCACGGGTGCCATCGGTAAGATTTTCATCGAATTTGGTGTTGTAAATCTTTTGGAGAAGATTCTGCGACCCATGATGCGCCCCATATTCAATCTGCCCGGCGTGGCGTCGCTCGGTGCCGTGATGACCTTCCTGTCGGACAACCCCGCTATCATCTCGCTGTCGCAAGACAAGCGATTTAGACAATACTTCAAGAAGTATCAGTTCATCTCGCTCACCAATTTCGGCACCGCATTTGGTATGGGTCTGCTGGTGATTGTTTTTATGATGGGACAGGGTTTCTTTGCCGAGCCCATGATTGGTTTTGTAGGAGCAATGGTTGGCTGCGTGGTATCAACCCGTCTGATGCAACGCTCCGTCGTCAAGGCCTATCCCAACTTTGCCCATGAGATTGCCTGCGACGAGGAGATAGAGGATATCGAGGAGCAGCACAAGGAGGAGAAGTCTCTCTTCATTCGCATCCTCAACTCGCTGCTCGACGGCGGTCGCACAGGTGTAGAGGTGGGCTTGACCATCATCCCCGGAGTGCTTATCATCTCTACGTTTGTGATGATTCTCACCTTTGGCACATCGGCCGAGGGCACATACACCGGCGCAGCATACGAGGGAGTTGAGCTCCTGCCGTGGCTCGCGGGCAAGATAAACTTCGTATTTGAGTGGTTGTTCGGCTTTACGGATCCCCACCTGGTGGCATTCCCCATCACGGCGCTGGGCGCTGTTGGCGCGGCTCTGAGCCTTATCCCCAGCTTTTTGGCCAACGGCTGGGCTGATGGCAATGCCATCGCAGTGTTTACGGCCATCGGAATGTGCTGGAGTGGTTACCTGAGCACCCACACCGCCATGCTCGACTCGCTGGGCTATCGCGAGCTGACATCAAAGGCTATCGTTGCCCACACCATCGGAGGTCTGGCAGCAGCGACAACTGCACATTGGCTCTATATGTTGTACACACTTATCTAAATTTTGTGTATATTTGTAAAGTGATTGACCTAAAACAAACAGCATGAAAGAGGCTCTGAAATTTTACAAGGATTTCCCCAAGGAGGGTATCGTATTCGTAGATATTATTCCGCTGATGCAGGATAAGAAGATCTTCGGCGAGGTGATCGAAAAACTCGGCACAATGCTCTCGGCGCCCAACATCGCAGCACCCGAGGCACGAGGTTTTCTCTTTGCCGCACCGCTGATGGTTGCCAAGCCCGAGGTAGCAAGCATTATCCCCATCCGCAAGAGAGGTAAACTCCCTTACAATGAGGGCGATCTGTGCGATGTGGAGATCGAGAAGGAGTATGGCGCAGACCACCTCTTCTACCGTCTGAGCGACATCGCAGCAGCCAAAGCCGATGGCGACGAGATTCACATCTCAATCCTTGACGATCTGCTCGCCACGGGTGGCACTGCCGAAGGCGTTGCCGAGTCGCTGATGGCGCAAAAAATCGTAAAGGATGGCAAAGAGTACAAGGTGGTAATTGACGAGTTCCTCTTTATCGTAGAGCTCGATTTCCTTGCAGGCAAGGAGCGTCTGGAGAAGATTGCACCAGTAAAGTCATTGATTCATCTGTAAGCGGCAACAGCCAAGTCCCATAAAATCTCCCACCCAAGCGGGAGATTTTTTTATTGAAAAATTTGTGGGGGGGGGTAAATTTTGCATATATTTGCGGGCAGATAATCAAAAACTTAGAAACGTATGACTAAACGCATTACAACGCTAATTATAGCAATCGTATGTTGCGCGACAAGCTTCGCTCAAAAGGTCGAAGTGCGCCGCCTGGAGGGAGAGATTGGTGTGGGACTGGTAAATGGCGCAAGCAAACTTTCGCTTGACGGATGCGATGCAGGCCCGTTGTTATATGCCGAGTTGCGCTATAACCTGCGCACCCTGCCCATTGACGTGGGTGTGCAGCTATCGAGCAGTTACTTCCACCGTGAGGCTGATGGTCAGGCCGACAGACTGCAGACAAAGTCGGGCAACATTATGGCCGTTGCCGACTATAATCTCTTTCGTGGAAGAAAGATTTCGATCTTTGCTGGCGCAGGTGTCGGATGCGGAGTGTTGAATCTCACGGCACCTATCACCATCACCCGTCCCGACGAACAGTGGAGCGGCTACTCTGCAGGCGATGGAAAGGCTAAATTCAGCGTTATGCCACGCTTTGGAGTGGAACTTTTCAACCACCTCAGACTAACGCTCTTTTATGTGGGCGAGGAGCGGGCCAACAACCATTTTGGACTGAGCATCGGAGGCGTTCTGGGTGGTGGCAGAAAACGTTAAAAAGCGTCGTTACACTTAACAATATTGAGGGTTGCGGGTTTTCGCAGCCCTTATTTTTTGCTTTTACTGCACGATGGTCGGGAAAAATTTGTATATTTGCACGTTATATACCCTAAATATATAGAAAAAAGCCCTCAACGATGCTGTTGACAGCTAAGCGGAGAGCAAAAAGAAGAATACAAAAGAAAGAAAAAATATAGAATAATCCGTTATGAAGTTCAACGAGTACAAAGGTCTCGATCTGGCTACGATAGCCGACGAGGTATTGAAGAAATGGGACAACGACGACACCTTCCATCAGAGTATCACCACTCGCGAGGGTCATCCCACATTCGTATTCTACGAGGGTCCCCCTTCGGCAAACGGTATGCCGGGTATCCACCACGTTATGGCGCGTACGATCAAGGATGTTATCTGCCGTTACAAGACACAGCAGGGCTACCTGGTACACCGCAAGGCTGGTTGGGACACACACGGTCTGCCCGTAGAGTTGGGTGTTGAGAAGAAGCTCGGCATCACAAAGGAGGATATCGGCAAGACTATCACTATCGAGGAGTACAACCGCACCTGCCGCGAGGCGGTGATGGAGTTCACCGACATGTGGGAGAACCTGACAAAGAAGATGGGTTACTGGGTGAATATGGACGACCCTTATATCACCTACGACAACAAATATATCGAGTCGCTGTGGTGGCTCTTGAAGCAGCTCTACGAGAAGGGTCTGCTCTACAAGGGTTACACCATCCAGCCCTACTCGCCCGCAGCGGGTACGGGCCTTTCGACTCACGAGCTGAACCAGCCGGGTTGCTACCGCGATGTGAAGGATACTACGATGGTGGCACAGTTCCGCATCACCGAGCCCAAGCCCGAGATGGAGGGTTGGGGTACACCCGTATTCCTGGCGTGGACCACAACACCCTGGACTCTGCCTTCAAACACCGCACTCTGCGTAGGCCCGAAGATTGACTACGTTGCAGTTCGTACATACAACGGCTACACAGGCGAGAAGATCACCGCCGTACTGGCCGAGCCTCTGCTCTACTCTCACTTCAACAAGAAGGCCGAGGGTATTGCATTGGAGGATTACAAGGTGGGCGACAAACTCATCCCCTTCGAGGTTGTAGGTCGCTGGAAGGGTCCCGAGCTCGTTGGTATGCACTACGAGCAGCTCATCCAGTGGGTAAAGCCCGTGGAGCTCGACGAGGCTGGCAACTGGGTATCGGCAGCCGACAAGGCGTTCCGCGTGATTCCGGGTGACTATGTAACTGTAGAGGATGGTACGGGTATCGTACACATCGCTCCGACGTTTGGTGCTGACGATGCCTTCGTAGCACGTCAGGCTGGCATCCCCTCTCTGTTTATGATTAACAAGCGTGGCGAGACACGCCCGATGGTAGATCTTACAGGTAAGTTCTATCTGATGGAGGAGCTCGACGAGAAGTTCCTTAAGGAGTGTGTCAATGCCGAGGCATATAAAGACTACGAGGGTCGCTGGGTGAAGAATGCCTACGATCCGCAGTTCACCGTGGATGGTCGTTACGATGAGGCTGCTGCCGCAGCTGCCGAGTCGCTCGACGTATATATCGCTATCAACCTCAAGGGCGTGAACAAGGCCTTCAAGATTGAGAAGCACACGCACAACTACCCCCACTGCTGGCGTACCGACAAGCCCGTGTTGTATTATCCTTTGGATTCGTGGTTTATCCGCACCACAGCACTCAAGGAGCGTATGATGGAGCTCAACGAGACCATCCTCTGGAAACCCGAGTCAACGGGTACGGGTCGCTTTGGCAAGTGGCTGGAGAATCTGAACGACTGGAACCTTTCACGTTCACGTTTCTGGGGTACGCCGCTGCCTATCTGGGCTACGGAGGATCGCTCGGAGCTTAAGTGCATCGGTTCGGTTGAGGAGCTTATGGCCGAGATCGAAAAGAGTATCGAGGCTGGCAACATGACCGAGAATCCGTTCAAGAACTTCAAGGTGGGCGATATGTCGAAGGAGAACTACTCGGTAGAGAATATCGACCTGCACCGCCCCTATGTTGACTCTATCGTCCTCACAGCCGCAAACGGCGCTCCGATGAAGCGCGAGAGCGACCTTATCGACGTATGGTTTGACTCAGGTGCTATGCCCTATGCGCAGATTCACTATCCCTTCGAGAATGGCGGTGCCGACTTCAAGGAGGTATTCCCCGCAGACTTCATCGCCGAGGGTGTTGACCAGACACGTGGTTGGTTCTTCACATTGCACGCAATCGCTACAATGTTGTTTGACTCTGTAGCGTTCAAGAATATCATCTCTAACGGCTTGGTATTGGATAAGAACGGAAACAAGATGTCGAAGCGTCTTGGCAACGCCGTAGATCCCTTCGAGGTACTCTCAACATACGGTGCGGATGCTACTCGTTGGTATATGATCTCTAACTCACAGCCGTGGGATAACCTTAAGTTCGACAAGGAGGGTGTGGACGAGGTACGTCGTAAGTTCTTCGGCACACTCTACAATACATACTCGTTCTTTGCACTCTACGCCAACGTAGATGGCTTCACAGGTAGCGAGCGCGAGATTCCCGTTGCGGAGCGTCCCGAGATTGACCGTTGGATTATCTCGGTGTTGAACACATTGGTGAAGGATGTTACAAAGTATCTTAACGACTACGACCCCACACCTGCGGCACGTGCTATTCAGGACTTCGTGAACGAGAACCTCTCGAACTGGTACGTTCGTTTGAACCGTAAGCGTTTCTGGGGTGGCGGTATGACTGACGACAAGTTGGCCGCATATCAGACACTCTACACCTGCTTGGAGACTGTGGTTAAGTTGGCCGCTCCCTTTGCGCCCTTCATCTCTGACCAGATCTTCAGCGACCTGAACGCCGTTAGCGGTCGTCACGCGGAGACATCTGTTCACTTGGCACAGTTCCCCGTAGTGGATCAGACACTCATCAACAGCGACCTCGAGCAGACTATGGAGATTGCACAGCGCGTATCGTCTATGGTTTTGGCATTGCGTCGTAAGGTGAACATCAAGGTACGTCAGCCGCTGACAAAGATTTTGATTCCCGTATTGGATCAGGATATGGCACGCCACATCGAGGCTGTAAAGGCGCTGATTATGGGTGAGGTAAATATCAAGGATATTGAGCTGCTGAGCGACACAACAGGTATTATCACCAAGCGCATCAAGCTCAACTTCAAGAACTTCTGCCAGCGTTATGCTAAGCTCGCAAAGCAGATGGCGGCCCTTGCTGCAACATTCACGCAGGAGCA
>JAFOXS010000317.1 GCA_017391665.1 Alistipes sp.
ATAAGACCAAGCGTGTGATACGATGAGGCGATTGAGAGTGCTTATTCTCTTCTTATCTCTGCTGGCAACCTCTCTGAAAGCTCAGATAAATGTTGAGCAGGTGATGATAATAGGGCGCAATGCGCTCTATTTTGAGGATTATGTGCTCTCTATCCAATATTTTAACAAGGTAATAAATGCTAAGCCCTATCTGCACGAGCCCTATTTTTTTAGAGGGCTCGCAAAATTCTATCTCGAGGATTTTGTGGGTGCTGAGGGCGATCTTACTGCTGCGATAGAAAAGAACCCATACGTGTCGCGTGTCTATCAGCTGCGCGGATTGTCGCGTGCCAATCTCGAAAAATATGAGGCTGCCGAGGGCGATTTTCGTATGGCTATAAAATATGACCCGCAGAATCCTCTTCTGTGGCAGAATCTTGCGGTTACGGCTGTGAAGCGTGAAGATTGGGATAAGGCTGCTGCTATCATAGATTCTATGCTACTTTTTTCGCCCCGTAACACCGACGCCTATATTATGCGCTCGCAGGTTGCAGTAAAGCAGAAAGACAGCTTAGTCGCACATAAGATGATAGACGAGGCTGTTAAGAACGACAGCTATTCGGTGGACGTCTATTCGGCGCGTGCAATGCTGTACGCCGAGGAGGAGCGCTATCAAGAGGCTGAGGCCGATATTGACCGTGCCATAGAGCTAATGCCGGGCAGTAGCAACAGCTATCTAAGTAGGGCGCTCATACGCTATTATAGGAATAATTTCCGCGGTGCAATGGAGGATTTTGATATGGCTCTCTACATTGAACCGACAAATTTTGTGGGAATCTACAACCGGGGACTGTTGCGTATGCAGGTTGGTGACGACAATCGTGCCATAGAGGATTTTGATAAGATTCTCGAAATTGACCCCGATAATACTATGGCTCGTTTCAATCGTGCAATATTGCGCGATAATACCGGAGATTATGTCGGTGCGGTAGAAGATTATTCGCGTGTTATCGACGATTTTCCCAATTTCGATTATGGCTATCAGCGCCGCTCTGTGTCGCGACGTAAAATAGGAGATGTAAAGGGTGCTGCTGCCGATGAGGCGTGGCTGCTCAAGCGTCAGTATGCAAGCTTTAATAATGTTGTAACCGACACTGTGCAAGGACGAGAGAATAGCGAGAAGGTACGTAAGCGTTCCGACCGTAATATTCGCAATTACAACAAGATGGTAGCCTCCGACGATGCTTTGGACCGCCAATATGCAACGGTGTATAGGGGTAGGGTGCAGGATCGCAACGTGTATGTAGAGCTTGAACCAATGTTCGCACTTACATACTACGAAAAACCGCGAGAGATAAACGATGCTCCCGACTTTTATAAGCCTGTAGATGACATTAACGAGGCTAATCTGTTGCCCTATCGTCTGTTGCTGACAAACGATGAGAGAGCGCTCAGCCAGCTTGAGGTTGACAGGCATTTTGCCGATATTGATACTCAGTCCAAAAACATAATAAACGCCGATGAATTCATCTATCCGCGCCTTGCCCGTGCATTGGATTATTATCTTGTGCAGGACTTTGAGTCGGCTATTGAGGACCTCAACAACGCTCTTGCTCTCGATGGCGACGTGTGGCACGTCTATTTTGTGAGGGCAACAGTCCGATTCAAACAGTTGGAGTCTATGTATGCCGGTGAGATAAATGATAATAGCTCTTTGGCGATAAAAAAGAACCATTCGCTGCCCGATTTTGACTATCGCTTGGTTAAGAGCGACCTTGACAAAGTGATAGACCTTGTCCCCGATTTTGCTCAAGCGTACTATAATCGCGGAAATGTGTCGGCTAAGCTCAGCGATTTTAAATCGGCAGTGCTCGACTATACTGCAGCGCTGGAACTAAACAGTAACTTTGCTGAGGCTTATTATAATCGTGGTCTCACCAAAATTTATTTAGGGGAGATAGCCGAGGGTGTTGCCGATCTTAGCCGTGCGGGAGAGCTTGGACTCTATCAGGCATATAATGTGATAAAGAAATTTGCAAATCACGCGGAGTAAAAAATAAGTTTCCCCAAAAGTTTGAACAAGAAACTTTTGGGGAAACTTATTTGTCTTTCTCTTTCTATTGTTTTTTCGCTTTAATCGTCAAAGTGTAAATATCACCTTCTATATTCACTCGTTGATGAATGTATATAAGATTATTAGCCTTTTTGTTGTAGTTTTTTTCTTTTCTTATGAATATTTTATCATTATACAAGTGTATCTTATAAAAGAATTTAGTAACTTCGCAACCGCCGTATGAATGCGGTAAAAGTAACATTAAGAATAAGTAAATATACAACTATGATAAAAATTTTATTACCCGATGGCGCTGTACAGGAGTTTGGCGCCGATAGCTATGGAAAATCGTTCATAGAGTTGTTGTCGTCGGTTGACCCGAAGATTCTGAATACTGTAGTTGCAGCAAAGGTCAATGGCGCTGTAGTTGATCTTCGTGATGTTCCTGCCGAGGATTGCGAGGCTGAGCTTGTTGGGCTCGATACAAAAGAGGCTTTGCACGTGTTGCGCCACACTGCTACTCACATTATGGCCGAGGCTGTGAAGCATCTTTTCCCCGAGGCTAAGCTGACTATTGGCCCCTCTACCGACACTGGCTTCTTCTACGATTTTGATTGCGCTCCCTTTACAAAGGAGAATCTTGCCGATATTGAAAAGGAGATGAAGAAGATTATAAAATCTAATCCCCGTATCGAAAGAAAGACTCTTTCTCGTGAAGAGGCAATTGAACTTATGAAGGCTAAGAACGAGCCTTACAAATTGGAACTTATTGATGCTATTCCCGAGGGTGAGCGCATTACAATATATACACAAGATGATTTTGTGGATCTTTGTATGGGTCCCCACCTTTTGAATACTCGTTTGATTAAGGGCTTTAAGCTGCTCTCAACCTCTACCGCCTATTGGCGTGCCGACAAGAATAACGCCTCTTTGTCGCGTATCTACGGTACAGCATTCTTTACCAAAGAGGAGTGCGATGCTTATCTTGAGCATCTTGAGCATATAAAGAGCATCGACCACAATAAAATTGGTCGTGAGATGGAGCTTTTTACAACTGTTGATGTTATTGGTCAGGGATTGCCTTTGCTTATGCCTAAGGGTGCAAAGATTATTCAGACTCTGCAGCGTTGGATTGAGGACCTCGAGGATAATGAGTGGGGCTACGTGCGTACAAAGACTCCGCTTATTGCAAAGAGTGACCTTTACAAAATATCGGGACACTGGGACCACTATAAAGATGGTATGTTCGTTCTTGGTAACGAGGAGACAGACAAAGAGGTGTTTGCGCTTCGTCCTATGACCTGTCCTTTCCAATATTATGTATATAAGAATGGACAAAAGTCGTACCGCGACCTTCCTTTGCGCTATAGTGAGACTTCTACTCTTTTCCGTAACGAGGATTCGGGTGAGATGCACGGATTGACACGTGTGCGTCAGTTTACAATCAGTGAGGGACACTTGATAGTTCGTCCCGACCAGATGGTTGAGGAGTTTAAGAACTGTTTGGCTCTTGCTAAACACGTGATGGTTACTCTGGGCTTGCAGGATGATGTTACATACGTGCTTGCAAAATGGGATCCCGAGAATCGCGCAAAATATATCGGTGAGGCAGAAGTGTGGGAGGAGACTCAGGAGCATATTCGTCAGATGCTTCGCGAACTTGAGATTCCTTTTGTAGAAGAGGTTGGCGGTGCTGCATTCTATGGTCCTAAAGTTGATATCAACGCAAAGAATGTGTACGGCAAAGAGGATACAATGATTACCGTCCAGTGGGATGCTTTGCTTGCCGAGCAATTCGATATGACCTATATTGACCAGAATGGCGAAAAGGCACGTCCTTATATTATTCACCGTACAAGTATGGGTTGCTACGAGAGAACTCTCGCTTGGCTTATCGAGAAATATGAGGGTAAACTGCCTACGTGGCTCTGTCCCGAGCAGGTGCGTGTGTTGCCCTTGTCGGAAAAATATGTCGATTATGCCGAGAAGGTTGCCAAAGAGCTTAAACGCAACGGCGTTCTTGTTGGCGTAGACGCACGTTCCGAGAAAATCGGATACAAGATTCGCGATGCTCGTAAGGCTCGTGTACCTTATATGCTTGTGCTTGGTCAGCAGGAGGAGGAGAACTCTACAGTTGCAGTTCGTAGCCGTTACGCTGGCGATGAGGGTGTTAAGCCTTTGAGTGAGTTTGTATCGCAAATTTGCAATGAGATTAGAACAAAAGAGATACGTAAAATTGTAGTAACAGAATAATTCTGTAGCGTAGCGCAAGGTTTTTCTCGAAAAATCTCCTTTATGAACAAAAAAATATAGGGAGTTTGTGTAATTATTTCGGAAATAATGCTAACTTTGCGCCGCGTTTTACGTAAACTTGTTTAACATAAGTAAATATTTATAAAGGATTTTATCATTTTTTTTAATGAAGAACGACAACCTTAAGAATCAGTACCGCGTAAATGAGCAGATTCGTGCTCGTGAGGTTCGCATCGTGGGTGATGATATTGAAACAACAGTACTTCCCTTGCAAAAGGCGTTGGACTTAGCCGACGAGAAAGGCTTGGACTTAGTGGAGATTTCTCCAACAGCAGTTCCTCCTGTTTGTCGTCTCATTGAATATTCAAAATTCCTTTATCAGTTGAAAAAACGCCAGAAGGAGCAGAAAGCTAAACAGGTTAAGATTGATGTTAAGGAGATTCGTTTCGGTCCTCAGACTGACGATCACGATTACAATTTCAAACTTAAGCACGCAATCAGCTTCTTGAACGATGGAGACAAGGTTAAGGCTTATGTATTCTTCAAAGGTCGTTCAATTCTCTTCAAAGAGCAGGGTGAGATACTTTTGTTGCGCTTTGCAAAGGATTTGGAGGATTATGGTAAATTGGAGATGATGCCTATTCTCGAGGGTAAGCGTATGACTATTATGGTAGCTCCTAAGAAGGGTGCCGCTCCCGTAAAGAAAGAGAAACCTGCGCAGCCCAAACGCGAGGCTCCTAAAAGTGAAGAAAAAAGCGAGTAACGTTGTATAGTACGTTGCCGTAATAATATTAACTATAATTTTTTAAACAATGCCAAAAGTTAAGACTAACTCCGGTGCCAAAAAAAGATTCGCTCTTACCGGAACGGGTAAAATTAAGAGAAAACATGCTTATCACAGTCACATCTTGACTAAAAAGACAAAGAAGCAGAAGAGAAACCTTGTACACTTTACAACTCTCGATCCTGCTAATGTTAAGAGTGTTAAGGAATTGTTGTCACTGCGTTAAGTAAAAAAAGTATTAACCGAATGCATTAGCCCTAAAGTCCGTTAGATGAACGGCGCTAACATTCAAAAGAATTTAAACTATGCCAAGATCAGTAAATCACGTTGCTTCAAGAGCAAGAAGAAAGAAAATTTTAGGTTTGACCAGAGGTTACTTTGGTGCAAGAAAGAACGTATGGACCGTTGCCAAGAATACTTGGGAGAAGGGTTTGACATACGCATTCCGTGACCGTCGTAACAAGAAGCGTGAGTTCCGCGCTCTCTGGATTCAGCGTATCAACGCTGCAGCTCGCATCGAGGGTATGTCTTACTCTCAGTTGATGGGTGCATTGCACAAGGCCGGTATCGAGATTAACCGTAAGGTTCTCGCTGACCTCGCGTTGAACAACCCTGCAGCCTTCAAGGCAATTGTAGACAAGGTTAAGAAGTAATTGTAACAGATGCTTCGATAAAAGGCAACAACCTTTCGGTTGTTGCCTTTTTATTGTTCGTAGCTTTTGAGGCTTACTATGGCGGCAAAGGTGGCAAGGGCTAAAAGACATTTGCTTTGGCGGGCAATGCATGCCTGACGGCAAGGAAATGTGAACTCAATGCCCAAAAGGGCTTCAAAAGTCAAAAGGGCGCAAAGGTGGCAAAGGGATGAAAAAACGGAGTGATAAATTTATCACTCCGTTGCATATTGGCTGCTTTACTAAAAAGCTTTTATTTTCTCTCTACTATCTCAAACGGTACGCGCACGGATATTCCGTCCTTCATCATCTCGGTGATGTTGGGGTATATGCGCTGTTTGAAGCTTTCCCAGCTGCGCTGCTGCATGTTGCTCCAGCCGGCCTCGGCAATGGCCATGGCGCGTGGAAAAGCCATGTATGTGACGCGGTTGATGTCTCTGATGGCCTCGGCCCACATTGTAGCCATCACACCCTGTATGTGTGCCTGCTCCTCGGTTGGCAGACCGTAGCCGGGGTCGAGACGGTAACTCTGCTCCAGTGTTGTCACAGGCATGCCCCAGTTGTTGAATTCGGGTAGGTCGCCGGGGTATTGCGGGTAGTCGAGGTAGGCATGCTCGCCCGGTGCCATGATGAGCGGGTTGCCATATTTGCGTGTCAGTTCAATGCACTTTGGTGTGAGTGCGTTGCGCCAGGTGACAAGTGTAACGTCGGCCGGGTAGGGGAACAGGTAGTCATTGGCAGGTGGCCATATGTTGTCGAGCTCGCACCACAGGATGGCCTTTTTGCCGTTGTTGCGCACTGCGCCAAGGATGTTGTTGAAGAAGGGTATCATCAACTGCGATGGCTTGTCGTATCCCAGCTGCTGCATGAGGGCGAGGCAGTCGGGGCATTTGGCCCAGTTCTCCTTAACTGCGGCCTCGTCGCCACCAAGGTGTATGTAGTCCGACGGGAACAACTCTGCCACCTCTTTAATGATGTCGGCATAGATGTCGTAGACATCGGTGTTGGCAGCGCAGAGCATCATGTTTGTTGTGTGTCCCAAGTCTTTCTTGTCGTCGTGGCGGAATGCGCAGCCCAGCTCGGGGTATGCGGCAAGGATGGCGACGGAGTGGCCGGGGATGTCGAGTTCAGGTATTATCTCAATGTTGCGGTCGGCGGCATACTTTATAATCTCTTTGAGCTCTTCCTGTGTGTAGTAGCCGTTGTCGGGGCCTTGGTTGCTGCCACCGGGATGGCGGAATGCACCAATCTCGGTCAGTTTGGGGTGGCTCTTTATCTCAATGCGCCAGCCCTGGTCGTCGGTGAGGTGTAGCTGCAGGGTGTTGAACTTGAAACGTGCCATCTGGTCGATGAACAGCTTTACATCCTTTACGGGGATGAAGTGGCGCGCGGGGTCGAGCATAATTGCGCGGACTGAGTAACGCGGGTTGTCATCGATGCGTGTGTGGGCAATCTCGCCTTTGGCGGTGTTGCATACGTCGCCAATGAGCAGCTGGTCGAGTGTCTGCAGGGCAAGGAAGAGTGCGCCTTCGGTTGCACC
>JAFOXS010000111.1 GCA_017391665.1 Alistipes sp.
GCTCCATGAATCAGTGGAACAATATGCATAAAGCTCCGCTGACCTTCCTCAGTGATGAGGGCGTGATCCGTAACGGCAAACTGAGCAACTACCATATGTCCGCATACGAGGACAATGGTGTGATTCAGGCTTCTGTCGCGGGCCGCAGCTGGACCAATGATGCGGATGTTAAGGCATACTTCCAGAACAATCCCGTTGAAAACATGTATGGAGCGCTGCAGAACGGCAGTACCCATACCAGTCCCACCACCATGCGCAATGGCGTGTACGGTGACGGCGTGCACTACTGCCAGCTGGGCTACAACGTCCAGGGCGTTGACACTGCCGAAAGCATGTATGAGTACTGGTTCGGCGGCAATGATGTAGCTTCTGTGAAGCTGCTGCAGGCCATCTCCGCAGGGCGCCTGCCCACGATGCAGCGGATTGGGCACGGAGGCTGTTTTCGATAGCGACAAGATTATCCCCGACAAGGAGAAATCGTTGAAGGAGGGCGCTATCGAGCCAATAGGAAAATACAAGAACAACAAGATATTTGCCCTGCTGACTATGTTGGGCAGAAGATATGATTTCACTTTGGAAGATCCCGTCAGCACAATCTCCGAGGAGGGTATGAACGCTATTTTGTACGGCGATCCGAAGCCTTTGACTGTAGATTTGTCTGAATTCACATCTACATCAGGTCGCAGAATGATTCCCTGGGAGGGTATTGCCGAGTATGTACAGGCAACAGACGAGGAGGAGTCGAAGAAGGGCCAGAAGTGGCGTGAGCAGTTTATGGCATATCGTCCGTGTAGCGTCTGTGGTGGCACTCGTCTGAAGAAGGAGGCGTTACAGTTCCGCATCGGTGGAAAGAATATTGCCGAAGTGTCGGCTATGTCGATTTCCGACTTTGCCGAGTGGATGTCCTCTATCGAGCAACACTTCAATGAAAAAGAGCGCAAGATTGCGCAGGAGATAGTAAAGGAGATACGCGAGCGCCTGCACTTCCTGTGTCAGGTAGGTTTGGGCTATCTCTCATTGAGTCGTGCTGCTCGTTCACTCTCGGGCGGAGAGAGTCAGCGCATACGTTTGGCTACGCAGATAGGCTCGAAGTTAGTGAATGTATTGTACATTCTCGATGAGCCAAGTATCGGTCTGCACCAGCGCGATAACCGCCGACTCATTACCACCCTGCAGGAGCTACGTGACGCGGGTAACTCGGTAATTGTCGTTGAGCACGACGAGGATATGATGCGCTCGGCAGACTTCATCGTGGACGTCGGCCCAAAGGCAGGCCGTCGCGGTGGACAGATAGTGGCTACGGGCAAGATAGATGATATTATGCGCTCGGACTCAATCACGGCGGACTACCTCTGTGGTCGTCGCAAGATAGAGATTCCCGAAACGCTACGCGAGGGCACGGGACAGAGCATTATCATTCGCGGTGCGCGAGGAAATAACCTCAAGGGCATTGATGCCGAGTTCCCGCTCGGTAAGTTTATCTGCGTTGCCGGAGTCAGTGGTTCGGGAAAATCGACACTCATAAACGAAACACTGCGTCCGATTCTCAGCCGCCACCTATACCGTTCGTTCGACCAGCCATTGGATTACGACTCAATCGAGGGTATAGAGAATATTGACAAGTTGGTGGTTGTTGACCAGTCGCCCATTGGCCGTACGCCACGAAGCAACCCTGCGACGTACTCAAACGTCTTTGCCGATATTCGCAAACTCTTCGAGGCTACACCCGATGCACAGATACGCGGATTCAAGGCGGGCCGCTTCTCTTTCAACGTGAAGGGTGGCCGCTGCGAGGAGTGTCGTGGTGCGGGCGTGCAGACCATCGAGATGAACTTCCTGCCCGACGTATATGTACGTTGCAAGGCGTGCGGAGGCAATCGCTATAACAGAGAAACGTTAGAGGTGAAATATAAGGGAAAGAATATCAACGAGGTACTGAATATGACGGTGAATATCGCCGTTGATTTCTTCGCCAATATTCCCAGCATATACCAGAAGCTCAAGGCAATACAAGATGTCGGTTTGGGTTACCTTACTCTCGGACAGCCTTGCACTACCCTTTCGGGCGGAGAGAGTCAGCGCATAAAACTTGCAGCCGAACTTTCAAAGACCGACACTGGCCGTACACTTTACATCTTGGATGAGCCGACAACGGGACTCCACTTTGAGGATATTCGCCAGCTATTGAGCGTAATCAACAAGTTGGTTGACCGAGGCAATACGGCCATTGTCATCGAGCATAACTTGGACGTTATAAAGGTTGCCGACCACATCATCGACATAGGCCCCGAGGGTGGTGCCGGCGGTGGCAGAATCATAGCGCAGGGCACTCCCGCCGAGGTTGCCCGCGTCGAGGAGAGCGCCACGGGAGAATTTTTACGCCGAATGGGTATTTAGGCAAGAATTTTGGAGTCGTTTCAGCATAAACCGTTTATGCTATGAAACGACTTCTTTTTATCACCATCTGCACCCTATCGTGCATACTCTGTGGGCCGTTGGCACATAAAGCGGCCGCACAGACATACGCCTCCGACC
>JAFOXS010000308.1 GCA_017391665.1 Alistipes sp.
GAATCTCCTGTGTCTCATAGTTGCCCTTCAGACCCAACGACACGAACTTATTTGTGCCCACAACGCGGTAAACGAAGTTCGAGCGGCCCTGAATCATACCCTGATTAACCAGCTTCTTGAAGGGCTCTGCCTCGCATACGTAACCCAGATCGTAGAGGAACATATTCCAGAAACGTGAGTACATCAAGTGTCCCGTAGCGTGCTCAATACCACCGATATAGAGATCCACATTACGCCAGTAGTCGTTAGCCTCCTTCGATACCAGAGCCTCCGTGTTGCGGGGATCCATATATCGCAGGTAGTATGCCGACGAACCAGCAAAGCCGGGCATTGTCGAGAGCTCCAGCTGATGACCCTCATAAGCCCAGTCGGCTACGCGTGCCAGGGGTGGCTCGCCCTGCTCCGTGGGGCCGAAGTTCTCGATGGGGGGCAACTCCAGCGGCAACTTGTCCTCGGGCAGAGGATATGCTGTCTCGCCCTTGTAATATACGGGGAAGGGCTCGCCCCAGTAACGCTGACGTGAGAAGATAGCATCGCGCAGACGGTAGTTGATAAGCATCTTACCCAAGCCACGGCGCTCCACCTCCTCGAACATTGCGGGGATAGCCTCCTTAACATCCTTGCCAGTGAGGAAGTCAGAATTGATCATCTTACCCTCCTTGGCGTCGTACGACTCCACCTCGATGTTGCCGCCCTCAACCACGGGAACGATATCCAGACCGAAGTGACGTGCAAAGGCGTAGTCGCGCGAGTCGTGCGCCGGCACGGCCATAATGGCACCCGTACCGTAGCCTGCCAATACATAGTCAGAGATATAGATGGGGATAGCCTTTCCGGTGAAGGGGTTGATGGCGTAAGAGCCTGTCTTCACGCCACTTACGCGGCGTGTCTCGGCAATACGCTCACGCTCCGAGCGCTTCTTTGTCTGTGCGATATACTCCTCTACGGCAGCACGGTTCTCCTCGGTTGTAAGCTCCTCAACCCACTCGTGCTCGGGGGCGATAACCATAAACGTTACACCAAAGATAGTATCGGGACGTGTGGTGAAGATCTCAAGCTTGCGCTCCGAGTCCTTCACGTCGAAGAATACCTGTGCACCAACCGAGCGACCAATCCAGTTGCGCTGAATCTCCTTGAGTGAGTCGCTCCACTCCAGTGTCTCCAGACCATCCAGCATGCGCTGTGCGTAGGCTGTAACGCGCAATGACCACTGCTTCATGCGCTTCTGCTCTACGGGGAAGCCGCCACGAACCGAGAGGCCATCCTTCACCTCATCGTTGGCAAGCACAGTGCCCAACTGCGGACACCAGTTCACCATCGTGTCGGCACGATAGGCCAGACGGTAGTTCTGCAATACCTGCTCACGCTCCTCCTCAGTGTATGCGTTCCACTGCTCGGCAGTGAAGGTCATAGGCGCAGTGCAAGCGGCATTGATACCCTCTGATCCGCTCTGGGCAAACTTTTCTACGAGTTCCTTTATGGGGTGTGCCTTCTGGCTCTGGTTGCAGTAGTAGTGGTCGTACATTTTCAGGAAAGCCCACTGCGTCCACTTGTAGTACTCGGGCTCGCAGGTGCGTACCTCGCGGTCCCAATCGTAGCAGAATCCAATCTTATCCATCTGCTCACGATAGCGGTTGATGTTCTGCTCGGTGGTCACGGCAGGGTGCTGACCTGTCTGGATAGCATACTGCTCGGCAGGCAGACCAAAGGCATCGTAACCCATCGGGTGCAGAACGTTGAAGCCACACAGACGCTTGTAGCGTGAGTAGATATCCGATGCGATGTAGCCCAGCGGGTGACCTACGTGCAGACCCGCTCCCGAGGGGTAGGGGAACATATCGAGGACATAGAATTTGGGGCGTGAGGGGTCAACCTCCACGCGATAGGTTTTGCGATCCTGCCAAAGCTTTTGCCACTTGGTTTCGATCTCTTTGAAATTGTACTCCATGCTGTTTTGTATTTTTTGTTTCTTCTTATTTTCTCGGGATTTACGTGTACACGCGACGCGCGCAGACGTATCAACTCACAAAGATATAAAAAAATTGGTGAAATAGCATTATCTTCGGCTGTGGAATATAAAGAGTAAAGGGCACAACCTCACGGCTGTACCCTTTATCAATGCCCATTTATCCTTATAAAATGCCTGCTTAGAATCTGAAGATGTAGGGGCAGAGCGCATAGATGCCCTCCTTGCCTACCATCTGCTCCAAGTGGCGGTACTCATTGTAAAGCTCACCAAGTTCCGTGCGTGAGGTCATCGCCTGACGCACCTTAACGTTCAGCGAGTTGAAGATAGCCATCAGGCCATCCATCTCCTCCTCCACCTCAACGATCTGATAGTTGTCGCCCAGCTCCGCCTTGTCGATAGCAATGGCGATAGCGGCCATAAGACCTCCGCAGGTGTCCACCAGACCAATCTGCTGTGCCTGCTCGCCGCTCCATACACGACCCTCGGCGATCTCCAGCACGCGCTCGATTGTAAGGTTACGACCCTCGGCTACAAGTGAAGTGAAGCGCTCATACACTCTGTCAACACCCTGCATCATAGCACGATGCTGTGTGGGTGAGAGGGCC
>JAFOXS010000097.1 GCA_017391665.1 Alistipes sp.
CGGCGGGCTGAATGCGCTTTACAACCTTCTCGCCATCGGCGTCTATGCGAACAAGCTCAGCTACGGGGCGCTTTGCGTCACGCTCATCAAGCTCGATGATAGCCACCTTCTCCTGATTGGGGTGATAGCCAATCTGCGAGGTCTGAATAACGGGCTTATAGATCCAGTCCTGCTCAATAGCGGGAGTGATGATCCACTTCACGGCACCCTTCGTTGCGCCAGCCTTAATCTCGCTGCGCAGAACGAACCAACCGTTATTGTGGTTCATACGGCCGTCGTAGAGCTTCAGATCGCCCGTAAGCGACTCGATAGTTAGCTTGCTGAAAGGATCGTCGGGACGAGATGTGAACTTACGACCTACGGCGTAGGGTTCGGCGATGATATCGTCGGCCACGATGGGGCTATAGCCTTTATCAATAAGGTGCTCCATATCCGCCAGCGAGCTCTTGCCATCGTGATAATCGCCCGTATGCAGGTGGTTGGGTTGCAACTCGAGCAGCGGTGAGTTGGGCTGCTGGGGATAGATACCGCTCTTGTCATCCATCAACCAGGGCTTGCCAAACAGTGAGCCGGGGAAGAACTCAAGGTTAAAACCTGCCTTGCCGATCAGATAGTCGGGGATGGGGCTGTCCAGATCGACCGTAACCTCAATCTGACGACCCTTTGCCTCAACACGCACCTTGTAGGTAAGGTTCAGGTCGGGATAGATCATCGGATTGAAGCCCGTCAGGTGACGTGTCGAGTCGGGATACATCATCGTAGCGGTGATGCTGTTCTGGCCAACCTCGCGACCTATCTGCTTGGGCACGGGCTGCCACTGACCGGGCGTAGCCTCCAGACGGATATCGCCGTTGGTTGCTACACGGTGGCCATTCATAATGATGCAGACACCCCCCTGGTGTCCCTCGGGGTAGATGTCATCGAAAGCCATCACATCGACACCCGCATTCTTGAAGTACCCACCCTTAGTGAGCTGAAAACTCTGCGCCGAAGCCTCCGCGCCAAAGAGCGTAGCCATGGCGAGCACAAAGCCGAATAGTGTGTTTTTCATAAATAAATATTAATGTGATTTGTGTTGATATTAAACCATTTTCTGCACCCAAAGCCCTGGCGCTATAAAAATGCCTCCAGTCTCAAACAAATATACAAACATTTCAATCAAAAACACCATATTTCAGCCATAAAGTCATATCCGAGTACGATAATACTACCCCTGGTGCGCAGCCACCTGACAACCATCAAGCAAGGAAACAAAAAAGAAAAGAGTCTTGATAATACTATCAAACATCTTTGTCGGGATGACTGGATTCGAACAGCGAAGCCGAAGCGGGAATACCGCTAAAATTAAAAATCATTATATCCCCGCAACCATATATTACAGAATACCAACCAGCACGACTGTGAGCAGACGCGAGCTGAACGAGCGGTTTTGTTATGCGGAGGGCGGGAAGTTCACTTCACAGACCACCACATAACAAAAAAACCGCAGGAAAGATTCCTGCGGTCTGCTCAAAAAGTTAGTCGGGATGACTGGATTCGAACCAGCGACACCACGCCCCCCAGACGTGTACTCTAACCGGGCTGAGCTACATCCCGAGAATACATCTTGATACTTTCAGCGGACGGGTCCTCCGCGAAAGTAGCGAGAGAGAGACTTGAACTCTCGACCTCATGATTATGAATCATGCGCTCTAACCAGCTGAGCTATCTCGCCATTACCTAAATGCGAGTGCAAAGATATACTATTTTTTCTTTCGTGCAAAATATTTTGCAAAAAATTTACTTTTATTTTTCGTTTTCTGCGGCACATATTTTGCCTCGTATAGCCTAAAACGTTGATTATATGAAGAGTGATAACAAATTACCGAGAATTATTAATCTCCTTGCCGGCCTGGCACTTTTAATCGGAGTATCTGTCGAGGTGCTTACGGGCAATCATCTCACCTATTCGGAGTGGTACCTGTGGCTGCAGCTTGCAGTGTGTGTGATCTTCATTTTTGACTTCGCATCGGCTCTTACACGGCGTCATGCCGATAGCAGATACTATATATTAAATATCCTGCTGCTGATCATATCGATTCCCTATCTCAACATCCTGCATTGGATCGGCTTTGTGCCCATGCGCAGCACCGCCATCATCATTGCAGCTCTGCCACTCGTGCGTTCGTTTGTAGCCATGGGCGTTGTGGTGCAGTGGTTCATTGATAGTGGCGTAAAGCGACTCTTTGCCGCCTACCTCTTTACGGTTGTATGCTTTACATATCTGGCAGCGCTGATCTTCTACGACTACGAGGTGGGCATAAACCATCACCTCCACGGCTTTGGCAATGCTCTGTGGTGGGCCTGGATGGGGGTGACCACTGTGGGCGCCCAAATATTTCCCGTAACGGCCATAGGCAAAGTTCTGGCCGTGCTGCTACCCGCACTCGGCATGATGTTCTTCCCTATATTTACGATCTACATCACCAATATATACTCGGCCGATAAGGAGAAGTCGAAGAATTGACTTGTTTTTCGGGCAGAATGTGCTAATTTTGCGTAATAAAACACGTTGCAATGAAGAGATACCTTCTACTTATACTCTTGGCTTCTGTGGCCTTTATTTGCGCCACTGCGGCACCTGAAACCCAAACTGCGGAGGCTATCGATGCCCGTTGGCTCAAGGCACACTACACCAAGAGCGAATACATGATACCCATGCGTGACGGCGTGAAGCTCTACACCGCAGTCTATACCCCAAAAAACAAGCGCACAAAGCATCCCATCCTGATGCAGCGCACGCCTTACGGACATTCGCCCTACGGCAAGAAGAGCACCAACATCTGGCGCAATAAGATTTTTGAGAACTATCTGCGAGCCGAATATATCCTCGTATTCCAGGATACACGTGGCCGCTGGATGAGTGAGGGCGACTTTATCAACGTACCGCCATATATCGAGCACAAAACGGGCACAAAAGCCATCGACGAGGCCTCAGACACGTACGATACCGTAGAGTGGTTGCTTCGCAAAATAAAGCACCACAACGGTCGCGTAGGCGTATATGGCAACTCCTACTGCGGATACTACGCCCTGATGGCGGCCGCAAGCGGACATCCAGCCATAGTGGCCGTATCGCCGCAGGCTCCGATGGTCGACTGGTGGATGGGTGACGACATACACCACAACGGCGCGTTGGCCATGCTCGACATCGTATCGTTCCTGCCCGCACTCGGCACCACAACCCGCAAAGGCCCCACATCGGAGAATGAGCCCTTCGACCCGCCCATTATTGAGGGCGAAGTAGGGGAGTTCTTCATGCAGAATACCCTTGCCGACATCACACGCAAGGTGGATGGTCGTGTGCCCTTGTGGGAGGATATCATCTCTCATCCCGATTATGACGCCTGGTGGCAGGCTCGCGATGCACGCCGTGCACTAAAGCGCATCACATCGGCTATGTTGCTCGTAGGTGGCACATTCGATGCCGAGGATCCGTATGGCGTATGGGAGGCATATCGAACACTCAAGGAGTACAATCCCGAGCTGGATTGTCGTCTTGTCGTAGGCCCGTGGACGCATGGTGCGTGGCGTGGCAATGGCGACGCCAACCGTCTGGGTGAGGTGGAGTTTTCGGAGGAGTCGCTATCGCAATTCTATCGCGACGAGGTGGAGTTTCCATTCTTTGAGCAGTATCTGCGTGACCAGGGTCAGGGTGGTGCTTCAGCTACGGGAGCGCTCGTCTTCTTCACGGGCGAGAACTGCTGGCGCGAGATGGATGAGTGGAATACAGAGAATTATAAGGAGCAGAGAATCTACCTTACAGAGGATGGTGCGTTGCAGAGCGAGGTGTCGGAGCTAAAGAACTCATATTCATCTTACATCTCGGATCCCAGTGCACCCGTACCGTATTATCCCGACATTGCGTCACGCCGCAAGAGCGACTATCTGATTCGCGGACAGGAGTTTGTAGAGGATCGTGAGGATGTTTTGACATTTCTGTCGCCGGTACTCTCCGAGGATATGATTGTGGCAGGAGGCATCACGGCCGAATTATTCGCATCAATCAGCACTACGGATGCCGACTTTGTCGTAAAACTAATCGACGTAGGCCCCAACGGCGAGACAGAGATGATGGTGCGAGCCAATATCATGCGTGGCCGCTATCGCAACAGCTTCTCCGAGCCCGAGGCATTCACTCCAGGCAAGGTGGAGCGCATAGAGGTAAACCTCACGGATGTGGCACACACCTTCCTTGCGGGACATCGCATCAAGGTGCAGGTGCAGAGCTCATGGTTTCCGCTCTTTGATCGCAACCCGCAGCAGTTTATCGACATCTACAAGGCTGGCAAGGAGGATTTTATCCCCAGCCAGATAAAGATCTTCCACGACGCCGAACACCCCTCGGCAATACGCTTTAACGTGATGTAAAAAAAAGTCCGTCTGCAGCTGGCAGGCGGACTTTTATATTGTAATGCGTAAACGCTATTCGAACGAGTGAATAACCACTCCCGAGCGCAGTTTAGGTTCAAACCACGTGGTCTTCGGGGGCATGATGTTACCCGTGTCGGCAATATCAATAAGCTGCTGCATCGAAACAGGGTAGAGGGCAAAGGCTGCTGCCATCTCGCCACTATCCACACGGCGTTTCAGTTCGCCAAGACCTCGGATACCACCCACGAAGTCGATACGCTTCGATGTACGCAAGTCGCTAATACCCAAAATCTTATCCAGCACCAGATTAGACAGTACTGTAACATCCAGCACACCGATAGGATCCGCATCGTCATACGTACCCTCGCGAGCCGTAAGGCTATACCACTCGCCATCGATATACATCGCAAAGTTATGCAACGCATTGGGCGTATATATCTCCGCACCCTTATTCTCTACCTCAAACGACTCACTGAGGCGCTCCAGCAACTCCTCCTTCGAAAGACCATTCAGATCGCGCACAACGCGGTTATAGTCGATAATGCGCAGCTGCGATGCAGGGAACGTCACGGCCAAGAAGTAGCAATACTCCTCCTCGCCTGTATGCGAGGGGTTCTTCGACATACACTCCTGACCCACGCGAGCGGCAGCAGCCGTACGGTGGTGACCATCGGCAACGTAGAGCGCAGGCACCTGGGCAAAGAGCTCCGTCAGGCGACGATTCTGCTCCGCCGAGCGTATCACCCAGAAGTGGTGACCAAAGCCATCGGCGGCAATGAAATCGTAGTCGGGCTCGTTATGCTTTACAACATCCTCAACGATGGCGTTAATCTCGTCATTGTCGGGGTAGGTGAAGAATACGGGCTCGATGTTGGCCTTCTGGTTGCGGACGTGAATCATACGATCCTCCTCCTTATCGGGACGTGTCAGCTCGTGCTTCTTGATTGCACCCGAGAGGTAATCCTCAAAGTGACAACACATTGCAATACCATACTGCGTGCGGCCAGCCATCGTCTGCGCATAGACGTAGTAGTGCTCCTCCTCGTCCTGCTTGAGCCATCCACGCTCCTTCCAGAGGCGGAAGTTCTCAACGGCTTTATCATAGACCGCAGCCGAATGCTCGTCGGCAATAGGGTCGAAGTCGATTTCGGGTTTGATGATGTGCAGCAGCGAACGCTCCGTAGCCTCGGCTTTGGCCTCGGCAGAGTTCAGCACATCGTAGGGTCGCGATGCTACCTCGGCAGCATACTCTTTGGGCGGTCGGATACCGCAAAAGGGTTTTACTCGAACCATAAAAGGGCTATTTATTTACTTGAAATTTGGTTATTCCATCGCGAAGGTAACCTACCACCTGACGTGCCGCAGCAAGACCTGCATTGATGTTGGCCTCGGCAGTCTCGGCACCCATCTTCTTGGGTGTAGCGAAGAAACGGTTGCCAAACATAGCGGTCATCGTAGCCACATCGTCGGGAGCAATATCGGTTACATATTTAAGGTCGGTACGCTCGGTCATAGCAGCCTCCAGGCCCACCTCGTCGATCACCTCCTTGCGGGCAGTATTCACGAGCGTAGCGCCCTTGGGCATCGACATCATAAGCTTATAGCCGATAGATTTCTTGGTCTGCTCGGTAGCGGGAATATGCAGCGAAAGGAAGTCCGATGCGGCATACAACTCCTCAACGCTACCCACCTGCTTAACTCCATCGTTCTCAAACACAGCGCCATCGGTGATAAAGGGATCATAAGCCACAACATTCATACCCAAAGCCTTGGCCTTGCGACCTACCAGACGGCCTACGTTGCCATAGGCGTGGATACCTATGGTCTTGCCCTGCAGCTCGAAGCCTGTGCCGGGTGTGAAGCGGTTGCGCGACATATAGATCATCATCGCCAGTGCCAGCTCTGCCACGGCGTTAGAGTTCTGACCCGGGGTGTTCATCACCACGATGCCACGAGCCGAGGCGGCCTTCAGATCAACATTGTCGAAGCCTGCGCCGGCACGCACAACGATCTTCAGCTGCTCGGCAGCCTCAATGACCTCGGCCGTAACCTTATCGCTACGAACGATCATGCCATCGACATCCTTCACGGCGGCGATGAGCTCCTCCTTCTCGGTATATTTCTCAAGCAACGCCACCTCGTAGTCAGCGGCAGCGAGTATCTCCTTGATTCCATCCAAAGCCTTCTTTGCGAAGGGCTTTTCGGTTGCTATAAGTATCTTCATAGGTTTTTTAAGTTCAGTAAAGTACATCAACTCCGAGTCGGCAAACTCGGTAATATCCCCCACAAAGGGGTTGCTTTTTGGAAGATGATAGGTGAGTGCCATACGTTAGGCGTGCATCTTCTCAAAATCCTGCATACACTTAACCAGCGCCTCAACAGCCTCCACGGGGCTGGCATTGTATCACGAAGCACGGAAGCCGCCAACCAGACGGTGACCCTTGATGCCGACCATACCACGCTCCTTGGCCATAGCAAAGAACTCATCGGCCAGAGCCTCGTAGCCGTCGTTCATCACAAAGCAGATGTTCATCGACGAGCGATCCTCCACGGCGGCCGTACCCTTGAACAAGGGATTGCGATCGATCTCGGCGTAGAGCATTGCAGCCTTGCGCTCGTTGCGCTCGTGGATAGCTGCAAC
>JAFOXS010000127.1 GCA_017391665.1 Alistipes sp.
ATTCTTTTGGCCGATAATATCCTGTGGTACGGCAAGGTGGTGCAGCCCGTGGCGCACAACGACCGCCACACCGAGGCGCTCATCGAGTTCAACCGCATGGTTCGGGAGGACGATAGGGTAGAGAGCGTTATCCTGCCCCTGCGCGACGGAATAAATATCATCCGCGTGAAGTAAAAAAAATATTGCGAGAACAACCAATGTCATTCCCCGTTGCGAAGCAACGATGGGAATCCTCGGGAAGCAAAGCAAGAATAAAAGGAGTGGAGGATTGCCATCGCCTCCCAATGGGAGTCGGGCAATGACGTGATTTATTACACATTACGCCTTGCAACTACAAGAATAAGGCCGCCCCTCGGGACGGCCTTTCGTGTACAAATTATTTAGGTGTATGGTTGGGCTGCTTATTTTGATGCCTCTGCGGGCAATCGAGGGTCAGCCTCGCTCACTCTCATTGGAATAGCCTGCACGACATACTCCCGATCATAACCGTCAAGCGACGCAAACGGCTTATGGAAAGACCTTTGTGCCAACTCATCGCGCAACTCGGCATATGCCTCAACGATCGCCGACTGCAGAGCCAAATAGTTATCCGCCGAAGTATCTCTTGTTGTCTGAATTGACACAATTCCGTCACTTACAGGGTAATGTACCTCGCCATCGGCCGAACGCTTGATAGTCTGCCACGTAAAACTCGAATAGTGGGGATTCTTCACCTTTCGACTATTATTCACACTCTCGTTGTTGTCGAGAAACTGCTTGACAATATCCTTCACCTCAGCCAACTCGACCAAACCCAACTTACCATCGGGCCGCGTTGTGAGTATCTGACCCGCTGAATTCATAACAATCATCAAAAGATTATTCTTCGCAACCCTCAGATTTTTAAAATCTACCGTTTTCTGTTTGAGATTCTCCGAAATCTCCACATCATAGGGGATGTTGGGATCACCCTCTGGTGGCGGCAGAATCTTATCAATCTCTTTATCGGGCGTAATATACCTAACTTTCAGCACCTTGCTCAGACGGGCTGCCAATTTCACATTCTCAACTGCACCCATCTTTGTTGCCGTTTCTGTTCTAATATCCAGCACAGCATCAGCCCCCTTCTCGGCACGTAACCGTTCGAGCGAAGATCGCAACTCATCGAGCGTCATCTCCTCGCCATTGAAGAAAATCTTGCCTTCAGCCGAGATATAGACCTCGCTCTTCTCATCATAGGGTGGAGTAGGCATCTCAATCGTCTGCTCGATGGCAGGCTCATCTGCCACCGCCTCGGCACGCACCGCACCAAAAGCCAAAACCATCACCGCCACAAGCGGAATCACTGCGCCATAGCGCACAAGGGATAGTTTACCCCTCTTTGTTGTTGTCATCATAAGGAAACGTTTTTTTGAAGTTTGACTTTTCAACCCACTGGCTATATCCGGATTATAACCAAAGAGTTGGCGGAAAATGAGTTGTCGGTATTCATAAACATCGTAACCTTGATGCAAAACATCCATATCGGCCTCCCACTCCTGCACCTCGGCAAGAGCCGTAGCCGTAAGCCACACAAAGGGATTGAACCACGCCACACAACGCAGAGCCTCCAACGCCAGGCGTTCAGCCGTGTGGCAGTGGCTAATGTGGCTCGCCTCGTGGGCGATAATCTGTTCACGCTCGCGCGGGGTATAACAGCGCGAGAGGAATATAGTTCGCCAAAACGAGAATGGCTCTCGCACGGCATCATTTTCTGCAATCGTATATGCCTCATAAAAAGATAGTTGCGACTGCTGGCGCAAGCGACGAATTAGCCATAACTTACGCACCACAACACCCACATTGATCACAACGACAAGCAAATATATTATCAGCGCCGCATGCTGCAACACCTCCAACCAAACTATCGCAGGCGTTGGAGCCACAACATCAGTCGCAGTCGCAGCGATGGCAGAGGCATCCTCCCATAGGCTGATTGGCACCTCGTAAAATATTGTCTGAGCAGGGTAGAGGGGTAGTTCGAGCATAGGAATCACCACCGCAAGTAACATCGAACCAACGAGATACACACGTGCGGCACGATGGGCGGTGCGCCCCTCCAGAAAGAGACGATAGAGCGCATAGAAGAGTGCGCTACACAGCATAAACTCAAGTATATATCGTATCATAACACTCGGAGTTTAAGGCAATTAAGACTTATTTCTGCAAGAGTTTCATAATCTCGTCAGCCTCCTCCATCGAGATTGACTTACTGGACGAGAGGAATGACAGCGCAGGCCATAGCAGCTCTCCGCTGCCGCATCCGCATACCGGTCCGCGAACCGCTTCTGCATAACGCCATAGCCGATGGAGCCAAAATAGCCGGTGATGCTTTCCAGCGCCCACAGATAATCCAGCTTTTTCAGACTGAAATTGCTTTTTGTGGTGCTGCCATTATTGGTTCTGTAATAATACAGGGCTTTTTCCGTAGACGCCAGCTTTCCGGCCCGGCAGATCCAGCGGCTGACAGCCTCATTGTCTTCAAAGACCCGCCCTCCTGTAAAGGGATAGCTCTCCACGATTTCCCGTCGGATCAGCTTATTGC
>JAFOXS010000181.1 GCA_017391665.1 Alistipes sp.
ATAACCCTATCAATATTTTTTGATGATGAAATAGACTCTTTCTTTATATAGAAGATTATATTATCAGAAAATGTGGAAAACAATTCGTTAGAAACGGGTAAGTAACCCTGAAATCTATTGTTTAACCCAACATTGAATTTACGCAGATGTGTAAACCAACGTGTAAACCACTCGAAAATCACTCTTAAAATCTATACATATCTTCAGTCAAGACAATCTCTGTAACACGCTGTTATACAGCCGTATATTTGCACTCGCAATCAGCAAATGGCTCCGTAGCTCAACTGAATAGAGTACTTGACTACGGATCAAGCGGTTACAGGTTTGAATCCTGTCGGAGTCACTGAAAGTGAGGCGGTTATCGAAAGATGACCGCCTTTTTTGTTGTTATTTCGAAGGCTCTCGGATGTTCTCGGTGGGGCTGGTGGGCGAGGGGAAGCAATGGCTTACAATCGTCCTTTCTCCTCCGCATTGCCTGCGACGTGTCCTTTCGGGGTGATTGATCCGCCAAAACGCCAAGTCAATGATAATCTGTATGTACGGTATCTTGCGAAATGGTCGTATGTGGTATATAGCTCAGAATCATCCCTATCGAATAATTCCTCGGTAGCTCCACGTCAAGACTCAATTTGGGCGTAACGTACAGGCTGTTGGTTATCTGCTGATTACGGCTCTCCCAATAGTATTTCGGAAAGTGTCTTTTGTATATCTTCTCCTCTCCGCGCTCACCCACTCGGCCGGCGAGAGTGAAGTTTGCCAAGACCTTTCCCTTTTTGTAGTTCAGCACCGCCGAGTATTCGTTAAGGTTATATTTCGATAACGATATCGCATCGTAGATGCTTCCGCCCAAGTACTCTCCAACTCGGCGTTTTAGCCGAATGTTGATCACTCCCGCGCTCCCCTCTACGTCATATTTTAATGGGGGTGTGGTTATCACATCGATCTTGTCAATATCCTTGCTGTTGTAGCTTTTCAGCGTGGTAATCAGCTCCTTGCCCGACAGTCGGCTCTCCTTGTCGTCGATCACAACCAGAGCACGACCTTTGCCCGCGATGCTAATATCCTCCCCGGTCGCCACAACGCTCGGTGTTGCCAATAATATGTCATAGAGATTTAGGTTGTCGGCTGCAATCGTCTGTGCATCAAATACAATCCTATCAACCTTGCGTTTAACAGGATCTGCCGCACCTGCCGCCGCAACATCTTCGAGAGACTGCGTATTTTCGTCTAAATTGTTGCTCTTGTCGATTATAGCACCTTCGCCCAACATATCCTGAGCCCAGGTGTGGCAGGGTATAATTACGCAAATCAATGCAATTAACAGGGTTCTCATAGTGCTATATGGTTATGACAATCTTCAGCAAGGTTACTACATTACAAAGATAGAATTTTATTCTAAACTGGAATATCATTATTGCCAGCTCAAACCAACTATCCACCCGCACACAAACAAAAACGGCTACAACTCTAAGTCGCAGCCGCCATTACATTAAATATCTCCGCTATTACATCATCGATGCCAGATCGACAGCAATCTTCATACCGATCTTAACGCCAGGATACATAGATACTGCGCCGTAAATCTTCATCAATGCATCGTTCTGCTCTGCATTGGGAACAACCTGCGAAACAACATTGATAACCTCCTGATTGTTGAAGATAAGGTTAGCGCCCTTCATATCCTCGTGAGCAACGATATCGACATTCAGATCATAGCTCTTGCCTGCAATACTCATCGATGCACCAAGGCTCATAGAATCTGTACCCTGATCGAATGCAAAAATCTGACCCGTAGTCTTCTTCTCGCCTGAGGTAAAAACTACCTCACCGCTGTAGTCGATCAAGATAGTCTCGCGACCAGCCTGCCAACCAAAAGCCTTCTCTACGTCGGGCAATACCGACTGCAAAGCCTCAACTACAGCCTTTGCCTGAGCATCGTCGCCCTTATACTCCATCACCAGGCCGTTGTACTTCATAGGATTCTCCTGTGCCTGCACGCCGCATACTGCTGCAAGGCAGAACAACGCTGCAAAAATAAATTTTTTCATATTCCTCTCTGTTTTTATAGGTTAGTATCTACTTTATAAATATTAGAGCATATTATTATGTTATGCTTCCTTTCCCAAAATTAATAAAAAAAAACTGTCCAATAAAGAATTATCGGACAGTTTTTTAATGAGCGATAATCTATTACATCATATCGGTAACGGGCCAGGCGAAGACACGAAGTCCCTGCTGGTCGTTCTCCTGGTCGAGTTGCTTCATACGAGCAAGGAACGCCGCAGCCTTATCATCCTCCATTACGGAGATAAGTGCCGAGTTCATCGTAGGCCATGCGTGCGAACCCAGATGAGGCTCACCATCGTTCGAGCCACAACCCATAAGCTCCTCCCAGCCGGTGAAACCACGGATGCCCATATCTTTCATTGTATCCATAACCACATCATACATAGACTGGTTACATGATAAAAATACTGCTTTCATAGTAACATTCATTTTTAGTTATTAGCCTCCTTCAATGCCATCTTTTCGCGGCGCTTCTCACCACGAACAGCGAAAGCTGCAAAGAGCGTGGGGATAAGAATCAGCGTAATCAATGTAGAGAACGCAAGACCCCATGCCACTGACATACCCAGTGAGTTCCACATCTCGGCACCTACGCCGCTACCTACCGCCATCGGGATCATACCGAGCACCGTAGTGGTAGTGGTCATCAGGATAGGACGCAGACGGCTCTTACCGGCTGTAACCACAGCGTCGATGATATTCATACCACGCTCACGGCAGAGGATGGTGTAATCCACCAGCACGATACCGTTGTTCACCACAATACCGATAAGCATCAACACACCAAGCACTGACATGATGTTAAGAGGTGTACCCGTAACTGCCAGACCGATAGCAACACCCAACACGGCGAAGGGCAGTGAGAACATGATTACGAAGGGATAGGTCAATGACTCAAACTGCGAAGCCATGATCACAAATACCAGGATAACCATCAGCACCATAAGCAGTGCCATATCGGTAAATGTCTCCTGCATATCCTCGTACGATCCACCCACGAGCCATGAGAAACCAGCAGGCATATTGATCTTATCCAACTCGGTCTGAACCTGCAGAACCATATCACTGAGTGCATAGCCAGTACCTACGATACCCGAAATGGTAACATAACGGTCGCGGTTCTTACGTGTAATGGTCGGAGGAGTCGAAGCCTCCTTTACGGTACCGATATCGCGAATCTTCACGCCCTGACCCATCTGGTTGTAGATGGTGATATTCTCAATATCCTCGATTGACTCACGGAACTTCTTGTCATAACGCACACGAATATCGTACTCATCACCATCCTCACGATAGAATGACGATACAGAACCGTTGATACGGTTACGCAGGTACATTGAAGCCGTAGTTACATCCAGACCGCTGCGAGAGAGCTTCTCCAGATCGAAATCAACGTGATACTCGGGAGTATACTCGTTACGCGAAACGGTAACCTCGGTAAAGCCATCGATATTGCGCATGATGTTAGCCACCTGCTCAGCCAAGGCATCCGAAGTATCGAAGTCGTAGCCATAGAGCTCAATATCCACTGAGCTTGCACCACCCATCGAGCCGGCACCAGTTGTTACGTTAAAGGTACGAATCTCGGTGTACTCGTCCAGAATTGCACGCATCTCATCGGCAATCTCGGTAAGGCCCTTCTCACGCTCGGTCTTCTTCACGAAGCGCAGGTTCATAGAGATAATGTGTGTACCATTCTCCGACATGGCACCGAAGATATTGTCGGTATCTGCCTGACCCTCACGAACACTCACCATCTCCAACTCCTCGGGGAATGCCTTGCGGAAACGATCTGAGATCTCAAGCGAGAGGTCGCGTGTAATCTCCTGACGTGTACCTGCGGGGAGCTGAATAGATACAGAGAGTGATGCATTATCCTGTGCGGGGAAGAACTCCGACTTGATGAAGGGATACAAACCACCCAACACGCCAACGAAGAGCACAACCGAGCCAATGATGATAGTCTTACGGTGTGTAACGCACCATGACAGGATGCCGCCATAGAAGTGATTGAAGCGCTCCATCACATTGTCAATATGGTGCTGGAACCACGCCTTCTTCGGGCTCTTCTTCATCATCAGTGAACAGAGTACCGGAGTAAAGGTGATCGCCGCAATGGTTGATACGGTCAGTGTGATGGTTACCATCCAACCCATTGAGTTGAAGAGCACACCCGCCATACCTGTTACCATGGTAAGGGGCAAGAATACGGCAATTGTAGTAAGCGTACCACCAATAACTGAGATACCCACCTCCTTGGTTGCAAAGATCGCTGCCTGCTTGGGCTTGGCGCCTCGGTCGATGTGAGTAGTGATGTTCTCCAATACTACGATGGCGTTATCGACAACCATACCGATAGCAATTGAGAGCGACGACATGGTGATGATATTCAGTGTCTCACCCGTAGCCAGGATATAGATAACGGCTGCAAGCAACGAAATAGGAATCGTAAAGATTACGATGAAGGTTGCACGCCAGCGACCCAGGAAGAGGAACACTACGAGCATCACCAAAAGGAATGTGGTGATGATGGTGTCGCGCAATGACTGCACGGTAGAAACGATGTTGTCCGATGTATCCATGATGGTGAAGAGCTCAACGTCGGCAGGAAGAGTCTCCTTCAGCTCCTCGATGTATGCCTTAACCTCGCGCGAAATAGCCACGGCATTAGCGCCCGACTTCTTCTGCACGATGATCATACCACCCTGCTCACCATTGTTATAGGTCTCCTGAATACGCTCCTGAACGGTATCCTTGATCGTAGCCACCTCACGCAAAAGGATGGGGGCGCCATTGCGATAACCGATCACAAGGTCATACATCTCGCTTGGATCCTCAAACTCGTGGTCCACACGCAAAGAATAAGCGTTAGAACCAACGTCGAACGAACCTGCAGGAGTATTACGGTTTACGGCTGCAATAGCGTTAGAGATAGCCTCAATCGAAAGGCCGTAAGCCTCCAGCTTGTTGGGGTCGCAATATACCTGAATCTCACGCTCGGGGATACCTGCGATAGAGATTGTACCCACACCGCTAACACGTGCCAGCGGCGTTGCAATCTGGTCGTCGAGAATCTTGTAGAGTCCCGACATACTCTCCTCTGCAGTTACACCGAGCATCAAAACGGGGATCATATCAGAAGAGAACTTGAAGATGATAGGCTGACTCACGCCATCGGGCAGCGTTGAGAGCATATCCAGCTTATCACGCACGTCGTTGGCCAGAATATCCAGATCGTAACCATACTCAAACTCAAGCGTTACCACTGACATATTCTCCTTCGACTGCGAAGTGATGTTATCGAGATGGTCCACACCGTTGAGCACGTTCTCCAGCGGACGTGTCACGTTGTTCTCAATATCCTCGGCACTCGCACCGGGATATGAGGTCATGACCATCAACATATTTGACTCGATATCGGGAAAAAGGTCAATACCCAATCGCGACAGCGAGAATATACCCATAATGGCTACTGCCACGAAGACAATAATCGAGGTTATGGGGTTATTGACCGATGTCTTATATATATTCATCGTTTGACTTTTTTACTCGTTTTACTACGGACTACTTTACACGCTCAACAGCGATACCATTCTTCAATGCTGACTGACCTGATACTACTACCTCGTCACCATCAGCTACACCGCTCAACACCTCAAACTTGTCGTTCATACGACGACCCAGCTCAACCTTCTGATATGATACGGTGCCATCGGCCTTCAATACATAGATAAAGCGGTCGCCTGAACCCATCATCTTCACAACGGCACGGTCGGGCACAACTACATTCTTGCGTGAACCATACGACATTGTAGCACGTGCATACATACCGGGCTTGATCTCCTCCTTGCCGTTGGCTACGGTAAGCTCAACCTCGAAGGTACGTGTCTGGGGATCGATCAGGGGAGTGATGCGAGATACCTTACCCTCGAACTTCTTCTCGGGGATAGCATCCAGCTCAACATCTACGCTCATACCCTTCTTGATGTATGAGTAGAGTGACTCCGATACGTTGATATAGATCTTCACGGGATTGATCTGCTGCACAACGAAGATGGGACTGGCTACAACCATATCGCCTACGTCGTAGTTACGCGCAGTCACAAGTCCCGAAATGGGCGAGATCAAAGATGTGTTCTCAAGCATATTCTCGTATGTGAGCTTCGACACCTCGTAAGCGGTCTTCATCGACTCCCAGTTAGCCTTTGACTCACCACCGAACTTATAAAGCTCGTCGGCACGCTCGAAGTTAGCCTTATTGTTGTCATACTGAGCCTTAGCCTGTGCCAGAGCCGAGTTCTCCATCTCAGCCAGCTTCTGACCAGCACGTACATGATCACCTACATCTACCAACAGACGCGCGATACGACGGGGCTGCTGAGGAGTGATATTATTTACAGCAAAACCCTCAACATTACCTGTGAAGGTACTCTGCTGCTCAACATCCTGCAAATTAACAACCTCGGTAGTTACCTTGGGCTTCTCCTCTACTACCACTGCAGTCTCAGCACTCTTCTTCGACTGGCAAGCCATGCTTGCTACACAAACACCACCAACGATGAGTGTCTTAACGATTACATTCATTTTCATATCTTGCTCTGTTTTTAGTTTTCCTCTGAATTATCCGAATATGTATCACCCGAAAGCTTGTCGAGCGACACCTTGTTGATCAAATAGTTATAAATAGCATTTGAGCGTGAGAGCTCAGCCTGCGTATATGCCAGCTGTGAGTTGTCGATCTCGACGAGCGTACCGCTACCAACCTCATAACGCTTAACGGCAATGTCATATCCGCGCTTTGCCTGCGAGATGGTCTGCGATGCAGCGTGATACTGCTTCAGGTTGGTCTGCATGCTGCTGTAGTAAGACATGGCAGCCATACGCAACTGACGCTCAGCATCCTCGCGCTGCAGCTGCATCTTTGCAAGATCGATCTTAGCCTGGTTGATAGCTGCACGACGCTTACCGCCCGAGAAGATAGGAACATTGAGGCTGAAAGCTGCAGTCGATGAGCCCATCCAGTTGAAGTTCGATATCTTCATGGTCTCATCCATGGCAGTCCACTGATAGTTGATCGAACCTGCCAGAGTAGGAAGGTTGGCCGCACGCTGAATCTTCAGGTTCTGCGTAAGCATGCGCTCCTGGATATCCAACTGCTTAAGTGTACTGTTATTTACAAGGCCGTTCTGCGAGTCAATCTGAGCTGACATCTGTGCCTCATAGTCTGCAAGTGTACCGGCGCAGTCGACCAACACATCGAGATCCATACCCAGCAGAGCCTTGAGCTGCCACAAAGCCAGAGCAATGGTATTCTCGGCATTGAAGACATTGGGCTCGGCATTTGCCACATTTACCTGCGAACGGATGAAGTCGTACTCCGACACCTGACCTACTGAGTAACGCTTCTCGACAATCTTGTGATTCTCGGCAGCGTTATCATATACACGCTTATATACCTCGTATGAATCCTTTGCCAGCAAGACCTGATAGAAGGCCTTTGACACCTGCTCGATCATGTCGATGCGTGACGAGCGAGCCTGCTCAACGGCCAGCTCAACATCCATACCCGAGAGTTTGAGCGACTTCCACAACTGCGCATTGATAAAAGGCATTGCAGCAGAGAAACCACCGGCCATAGTATTGGTTGTACCCATCTTAACGGTCTGACCCATGATGTGGAACGAGGGCTTCTCAATATAGCGCTGATATGATGCCGAGGCAGAGATCTCGGGCCACAAAGCGGCATAGGTTCCCTTCTTGGCATACTTCTTTGCCTGGATAGTCTGATCGGCAATCTGCACCGTAGGACTCTCACTGAGGGCAATCTTCAACGCATCGTCGAGCGTGAGCACCAAAGCGCCCTGCTGCGACGAGGCTGCAGCCCCAGCATTCTCTTGCGCCATTGCAGGCACCGAAGTCACGCAGATGAGCGTGAGCAACGTAAAAAAGAGATTCTTCAGTTTCATACTAATTGTAATTTAAGTAATAATTAAGTTATCTATTTTTATTCTTTATTCTGCTTTGCTTTGCGGCGCTCCTCGAGTGTCAGCGGGCGAGGGCTTCGCGAGAGTATCTGGTCGATAATCTCACGACCACGCTCGGATGCTATACCTCGCAAGAAGTTGATGAGCATCGCTGAAAAGGCCTCCTCGCGGGTGATCTCATCGGGGATTACCGCCGTATTCTCGTAGAGCAACGTCTGCATCGTATTGAAAAACAAGCGGGTCATAAGCTCCACATCAACCGAGGGGTCCAGCTCGCCATTGGCCATCGAGTAGTCCAGCACACACTGCAAACCCGCAAAACTCTGCTCAATATGACAACGGCTCAATCGCTCATGGATTGCGGGGTAGAACTTTTTCAGGTTTATTGCCATTCGCTTATCCACCTCCAGCATCACACCGCCGTTAAGCAAGGCGTATGAGCAGGCAAGCAACTGCTCGATTCCCGTATCATAATGGCCGAGCGACGAGAGTATCTCCTTGGCTCGATGCTCCGAATGGTACCTTGCGCTTTCGTAGATAAGTTCCTCCTTATCGCCAAACATTTCGTAGAGTGTACGCTTCGACATTCCGAGTGACTGAGCCACATCGTCCATACGAACCGACTTAACTCCCAGCGTTACAACCATTTGGGCAACATGTGCTACTATTTTTTCCCTTTGCGTCATCTTTTTGTCTTTATTTCCAAGGCAAATATACGCACTGAAAACTAAAAAACAAAAAAAGTTTTCAGGTTTTCGAGTTTTGTGCGTATTTTTTATCCAAAATGACCAAAACCAAACATTGCCGCTTTATGGAGATGCAAATATATAAAATCGCATTCTATCCACATGACACGATTGTACATATAATTAAACCAAAAGTATCAGCGCTCCATACCAGTGCACATATAGACCAAAATATAGCTCCTGCGAGTATTCTCCTACACTATTGACATACGTCTGCACCCACTCTTTTATAACACACATAACGTAAATTCGCTTAAAAAATTGGGCTCGCAGATATTTTTAACGAAAAATATATTAATTTCACACATCAGAAACAAACTACAACGATGATCGAGCTGGTTACACACTACGATGAGCAACTCATCACTCCAATACGTTCGCTGCTCAGCCAACTGACGCAGCAACCCATAATATTTGGCGAGGAGGAGTTGCGGGCCTTGATTGCCAATAACGCCTCACATCTATTTATTATGCGCGAGCAGGACGAGGTGGTTGGCATGCTTACCGTGGGAACATACCTCTCCCCTACTGGCCGCAAGGCGTGGGTGGAGGACGTAGTAGTTGATATTGCCTGCCGCTCGCGCGGCTATGGCCGAGCGCTTATCAGCCACGCCATACGCTTCTGCGAAGAGCATCTTGCGCCCTGCACACTGATGCTTACCTCGAACCCACAGCGCGAGGCCGCCAACGCCCTCTACCGCACAAGTGGATTTGAACAGAAGATAACCAACGTATATAAACTCAACTGCCCACACCATGAATAGAAAGACATTTCTCAAGACAACTGCCGCCTCGATGCTCGCCGTAGGAGCCCAGGGCGTACATGCAAATATCTTCGACGCCGCACCCGCCACAGGGCTCAAGGTTCGTTTTCTGGGAACAGGTGCAGCCGATTGGAATGGTCGTGATGAGCGAGGCGAACTGCGACATCTGTCGAGCATACTGATGGATGACAGAATCTTCATCGACCTTACGGCTGGAAACCTTGAGATGATACCCGCTGAGGCACATCCCGACACTATCTTCTACACCCACTCGCATGGCGACCACTACCACCCCGCATCGGCACTACGCGCCGGCGTGAAACGCGTATATCTTGGTCAGACATGGTTCGACATTGCCAAGGGTGATTTTCAGCGTGCTGCCAAGGAGTTGCAGTTGCCTATGCCGGAGATTATCCCTGTATATGTAGGACAAAAGGTGAGCGTTGGCGACATAGCCATCACACCGCTGCCCGCCAGCCACGCCACGGGTTATATTTTCGAGCAGACGCTGATGTATCTTGTCGAAAAGCAGGGCGTGCGCCTGATCTATGCTACCGACACGGGCGGCATACCCGCCGTAGCGGCACGTCTGGCAGGTATCGACGCTCACGAACGTCCAGGCAACCCCATCACTGCACTTATCATGGAGGCCACGATGGGTATTGGCTACGACGATGATTTCCGCTCCTACACCCACACCAGCGTAGCGGGCGTAGAGCGCATCGTGCGCATATTGGAGAAGACCAAGCGTTACACCCCCGCCGAGGGTCAGCCTGTATATCTCACCCACATGGCTCGCACGCTGCATGGCACGCAGGCTGAGCTGGATGCCTCATTGCCGAGTCCCCTGCGCGCAGCTCGTGATGGCGAGGAGGTAATATTTAAAGTAAAATAGCTACTATGAAACAGAGAGTATTTATCTGCCTTTGGCTCATTGTCGCAGCCATCAGCAGC
>JAFOXS010000232.1 GCA_017391665.1 Alistipes sp.
ACGGCATTTGTCGTAGGTCAGACGTGGCACCCATCGTTTCAGGTGGCGCCATCTATATCGGGCTATGGCGCAGGTGCACCCTTCGCCACCGCATCACGTATGCCTCAGTTGCAGCTAAGGCAACAGATCGTGGGAAATCTGCACGCTACCGTAGCAGCCGTTTTTCAGCACAACGACTCGTCGTATGGCCCCAATGGAAAGAGTTATGACTATGCTCGCTGGAATCTGTGGCCCGAGGGTTACGCTTCACTCAAATATATGAATGATCACCTTACCCTTGGTGCTGGAGTATCTGTTTTGTCGCTTATGCCACGTCGTGAGAGTGTGGCCTTGCGCGAGGTGACAGGCGAGGATGGCTCTACAACAACGGAAGAGATGGCTGTGCGTGTGAGGGATCGAGTGATGGGTGTTACGCCGGAGTTTTTTGCCGATTATAAGGTGGGTAAGTTTAACCTCAAGGGAAAGGTAGTGTATGCGCAGAATGCATCGCATCTGCAGATGGCCAGCGGATTTGGTGCTACGGCCTACGACCCTAAGACGGGTGAGTATGAGTATGCGCCATTGCGTTCGCTCATTACGTGGGTTAATGCCACATATGGTCGCCGTGTGAGAGGAGGCGTTCTTCTTGGCTATACCAATAATCTGGGTGCAAAAAAGGATTTTATCTCGACCGATGACTTCTGGATGTTTGGCGCGAAGAATACCGACTACATCTACCGCGTAGCTCCCTCGGTAATCTACTATGTCAAGAATCTTGAGCTTGGCCTGGAGGGTGATTATACTGTTGTTGGTTATGGCGATCTGGCCCTTAATGGCAATACCAAGGCTCTGCGCAATGTGTTAAACAAGAGAATCTGTCTGATGGTGCGCTATAACTTTTAATCTATTATTTTCGATTCATAAATTTGTGTGCAAGCCACTTGCGCACGGGCTCGTCATATAATTTAAGACACGCATAAGCGAGCGCTATGCTCACCGCAACCACAATCGCAGGCATAAGCAGCGTATCTTCGAACGAATAGAAATGTTTGTCGATAAGCCAAGCATAGAATAGATACATCACGGGATAATGCACGATGTAGAGCGGATACGACAGATCGCCCAGTAAGCCGCTTATTCTGCCCGTTGAGCCCTCGGCAGAGCCACATGCTCCCAACCATACTATGATGGGGAAAACGAAGGCGATGCACACAACCTCATAAAGGCTATTCATGCTGAGCGCTCCCTCGGATGCGATGTAGGGCACCGCAAAAGTCGCAAGGAGAATTGCCGAGCAGATCCAGAAAGCGTATTTTATCTTTCGGGGTTTGAATGTGCGAGCCAGAAGCATACCCACAGTAAAGGGGAATAGCATGCGCACCAATCCGCCCCAGAGGTTAATCGTGTCGATCGTCCAGCCGATGCCTACGCTATCGTAGCCCGACAGATCCCATACAAATATCCACGTGTGCAATGCTGCAAGTAACGCTACGAGCATAGCGAGCAGACGTGTCGATAAGCGGCGGATGATGAGTGCATAGATGATGTTGCCGATGTATTCAAAGAAGAGCGACCACTGCGGGCCATTAAGCGGAAACATTTCGCCATTGCCGCGTACCTCGTGCATCGAGCCAGGCAGGGCGGGGATCATCAGCGCGGTGAGTAGGAGTGCCAGCGCTACCCCACCTATCGGAGTCACAGTGCCATCCCACTGCTCACGACCACCGATAAGGAATGTAATGGTGCCGATCACAGCACCCATCACCAGCATCGGGTGCAGACGTATCAGGCGACGCTTGAAGAATCCTCCGAGCGTCATCTTCTGCCAGCGGTCGTCGTAGGCGTAGCTGATGACAAAACCCGAGAGGATGAAGAAGAAATCGACGGCTATATGGCCATGGTTGAGCGTAGAGATTAGACCACTACCCTCGCCATTTGTTGTTTCGGCAAAAGCAAAACCCTCGAATATGTGGTAGATGACAACAAGTAGTGCCGCCACGCCACGCAATCCGTCAAGCAGGGCGTAGTGTGGTTTGGTGTCGGTAAAGTGGGTATGTGTTGTCAGATTCATGGGTTAAAGGCTTTTCAAAGTGTTAATCTCCCTCCTCGTCCAGATTGTCGTTCCAGAGATATTTGCGAGTCTCGCTGACGAGTACATTCGATAGGAAAAGCAGACATAAGAGGTTGGGGATGGCCATCAGGGCGTTGAATATGTCGGCCAGATTCCACACCACATCCAGGCTGATGACAGCACCCATATATACGGTGATAAGGAATACGACACGATAGGCGTTGATGGCTCCGCGCTTTTTCGAGTCGTTGTTCTCCGAAGAGTTGTTTTTGCGTTTTGAGCGACTGAGCCACTTGTCCGAAAGATACTCCATGCTGCGCTCTCCGTAGAGTCCCCAGCCGAGGATTGTAGAGAAGGCAAAGGTGAGTGTGCCGAATGCCAGCAGAGGCTCGCCTACATACGGGATCTTCGAGAATGCCATGCGCGTGAGCTCGCCACCATCGCTTATCTGAATGTCGGGGTATGCCAGAATTGACGATACGATGGTAATACCCGTCAGGGCACAGATGACAATAGTATCCCAGAATGTTCCCGACGATGAGACCAGCGCCTGGCGTACGGGATTTCGTGTTTGAGCTGATGCAGCAACGATTGGAGCTGAACCGAGACCCGACTCGTTGGAGAACAGACCACGGGCAATACCATAACGTGCAGTTATCATTATGGATGCACCCACAAAGCCTCCGCCTGCTGCCGAGGGGTTGAATGCCGACTTGACGATGAGCTGGAGTGCAGGCCACAGGTAATCGCTGTTGAAAACAAGTATAACCACGCAACCGACGATATACAGGCCGGCCATCAGCGGAACCAATGTCTGACAACATTTGGCAATGCTCTTTACGCCACCCATGATAACCGCAGCCGCAAGAATGGTTACGATACCACCCACGACGATGGGTGAGATGCCGTAGACCTCGCTGCTGAGTGTGGAGATAGCATTTGCCTGAACTGTTGAGCCGATGCCGAATGTGGCAATGGCGGTAAAGAAGGCAAAGGCGATAGCCATGGCCTTCCACATCCAGCGCTTTATGCCCTGTGCGGGTTTGGCCAATCCGTTCTCGATGGCATACATCGGGCCTCCCAGCATGCGGCCATTGTTGTTTACGCGGTATTTTACGGCCAGGAGTCCCTCGCCATACTTTGTGGCGATACCGAGCACACCCGTGAGCCAGCACCATAAGACTGCACCCGGGCCACCCAGGGCAATGGCTGTGCCGACGCCGACAATGTTGCCCGTGCCTATTGTGGCGGCCAGTGCAGTGGCCAGTGCACCGAATTGAGATACCTCGCCAGATGCATCTTTGTCCTTGCTAACCGACAGGCGTATAGCCTTCAAAAGGTATCGCTGCGGCAGACGCAGACGCAACGTGAGCAGGATGTGTGTACCCAGTAGAAGCAGAACCATGGGAAAGCCCCATATAAAGCCGCTGATCGAAGATAGTATTTCGTTGATAGACTCCATAGGCATTAGAATAAAAAAAAAGGAGCAGACTCCTCTGCTCCTTCTCTCGGTGATCCCGCCGGGGCTCGAACCCGGGACCCCAACATTAAAAGTGTTGTGCTCTACCGACTGAGCTACAGGATCAACGCTCACCAAAGGGACTTGCTCCCGATTTTGGTGGTGCAAATGTAGGGATAATTTTTTGTTTTACCAAACATCTTTGCCCGAAACTGATATATGTGGCGAAAAACGAATGGAAAAATTACTCCATCTCTTGGCTTATTTCAGCGACCTCGGCGCCGACAAAGGAGATCAGGTCCGTGGGGGCGATACGGATTTGCAGACCACGCACGCCAGCGCTGATGTAAATGGCATCGTGTTCCAGAGCCGACGAGTGAATATATGTCGGAAATCGCTTCTTCATGCCTATGGGCGAGCAGCCGCCACGGATATAGCCCGTTGTGGGCAGCAGCTCCTTCATCGCTATCATCTCCACCTTCTTGTTGCCCGACACTCGCGCCGCAGCCTTCAGATCGACCTCGTGGTTGCCCGGCACTACGCAGACCAGATGTCCCGTCCTGTCGCCAACGAGAATGAGGGTCTTGAATACCGTGGCAATATCTTCGCCCAGCTGCTCGGCAACGTGTGTGGCAGCAAGGTTCTGCTCATCCACTGTGTATGGGATAAGTTCGTATTTGATTTTTGCGCGGTCGAGCAAGCGTGCCGCGTTGGTCTTTTCAATCTTCTGCTTTGCCATAAATGAATAATTACTTCACAAAAATAGGTAAAAGCCGCCAAAGATAGTCTGCGAAATATGATTTTCCTTGCTCCTTTAGCGCCAATTCGCTATATTTGTCAATATGAAAAGAGTTTTTTACCATATATTGGTCGTTGTGGCCGTCGCTTTGGTCGGTTGCGGTGTTGGGCGTACACCACGCTCGGCTGCAAAGTATTTCTATCAATCCATAGCCGCAGGAGAATACAGCGAGGCTCTCTCGATGACCACCCTTTCAGAGGATGCCGATCCCGAAATATACTACGCCATAATGGAGAAGGTGAGTCGCTCGATTGCTCAGAAAGGTGGCGTGGAAAGCATCGAGATTGTGGAGGAACGCATGGCTGATGATGAGCAGTCGGCTGTGGTTCGTACGCTGATAACCTATGCCAATGGTGAGCAGCAGCAGGAGCTGTGCGACTTGGTCAGGATGGATGAAAGTTGGCGAGTAGATGTTAGTCTGGACGCGAAATAATCTGTTAATCATACTTTTGGCTTTGAGCCTTGTGCGGTGTGGCAGGCAAGAGGTTGTGGCGCCCGAGATCTCGGTAGATGAGTTTCTCTCGGGCGATTTGGCTTTTCGTCGGGGTCGCACGATGGAGAGTGATGCCATCGCAGGCATGGGTGGCAGCCGATACGACTATTCGCACGTTGGCGTGATTGTATCCCATGGCGACAGCATGTGTGTTGTGCATGTTGAGCCAATGCGCGAGGGCGATGAACGGGTGAAGGTGGTGAGCATTGAGGAGTTTTTTCACCCCGAGAATGCCGTTAAGGGTTGCGTGACAAGATGCGAGGCCCTGAGCGAGCAGCAGCGCCACATAATCGAGATGATTTTCAGGTCGTGTACCTTCTTTTCAAAGCGGTCCACGTTGCTCTCAAAGTCGCTGACTACCTGGCCGGCCATAGGGTCGGCAGAAGCGGCGGCATCGGCCCTGAGCTTTGGCAGCACGGTGCTGCGCATC
>JAFOXS010000072.1 GCA_017391665.1 Alistipes sp.
AGGTCGTGGGTTCGAATCCCATCTTCCACCCAAAGGTAGATGCTCCAGCATTGCTGGAGCATTTTTTTTATGAAAACATTGGGCGACAGATTTTCTGTCGCTTTTTTTTGAGAAAGCGAGTCGGAGTGAAATAAATTTCAACTACCGACTTCACTTTCGCAAAAAGCGGTCTTGACCGCACCAATGTTTTCAGGGATAAAGATGCGGTTACTTACATAATGTCGTGGGTTGCGAGGATAAAAATATATCTATTTTCAATGGAATCCTCGCTACGGCTTCGCCGTTCGAATCCCTTTACCTTTGATTGTGCCTCTGCGGCGAGCAGATGGGAAAGGGCACGCGTTGCGATGCGGTAGCAGAGCTTAGCGTGGCCAATCCCACAAGATTCTTTGAGACACCTCGCTACGGCTTCGCCGTTCGAATCCCTTTACCTTTGATCGTGCCCCCGCGGCGAGCAGATGGGAAAGGGCACGCGTAGCGATGCGTCAGCAGAGCGTAGCGTGGCCAATCCTTCCCCAAACGCAGATAACCTCCGCGTTGCGTTCGCAATTGCATATCTAAGAAAAAATAGTTATCTTGCAGAAAATATTATGCAACTATGAAATCGAAAATCATTCTTTTATTTTTTGCGCTTTGCCTTACCTCGGGCACAATGGCTAAATCGCGTAGCGTTAAGTTCCGTTCGTTGGATGTTAAGGAGTTTGCCCGCTACATCGAGCGCGCAGATGTTATGCTGGTGGATGTGCGCACGGCAGAGGAGTATGCCGCAGGCCATATCGAGGGCGTAGATCGTAATCTGGATGTGCGCAGCGCAACCTTTTTCAATGATTATCAGTCACTACCCAAGGATAAGCGTATCGCAGTCTATTGCCGTGGCGGAGGCCGCAGCAAGCAGGTGGCAGGTGTACTTGCGGGCAATGGCTACCGCGTGGTAGAGCTCAGCGGAGGATACAATAGCTGGGTAGAGGCTGGCGGTGCCGTAGAGAAATAGAAGAGTTGCCAAACAGGACTATTTCTATCGTTGCCGAAGAGAAAGAAATAAAAAAATCCCGAAGCGTTGTCCTCGGGATTTTTTATTGTTATTGCGTAGGTTATACGAAGGGATACTTCACAACCTCAGCCTTCAGCAAGCGGTCGCGGATAACTACGGCGATGGTAGTACCGATGGCTGCATACTCAGTCTTAACATAACCCAGAGCGATACCAACCTTCAACATAGGCGACATTGTACCCGATGTTACAACACCGATCTCCTCGCCCTCGAGGTTTGCCAGCTTGTAGCCGTGGCGGGGGATACCGCGGTCGATCATCTTCAGACCAACCAGCTTGCGTGTAACGCCCTCAGCCTTCTGCTGTGCGAGGAACTCGCGGTCGATGAAATCCTTGCCATCGGCAAACTTAGTCACCCAACCAAGACCAGCCTCCAGCGGAGAGGTTGTATCGTCGATATCATTGCCATACAGGGCAAAGCCCTTCTCCAGACGCAACGTGTCGCGAGCACCCAGACCGATGTTCTTCAGACCGAACTCCTCGCCAGCCTTCCACATAGCCTCCCAAATGGTGTCAGCGTCAGAGTTGTACATATAGATCTCGCAACCGCCCGAGCCGGTGTAACCCGTAGCCGAGAGGATTACGTCGCAACCAGCCAGCTTGCACATCTTGAATGTGTAGTAGGTCATATCCTCTACGGGCTCGTCGCACATCTTCTGCACGAGCTTCATAGCCAAAGGACCCTGGATTGCGAGCTGCGCGATGTTGTCAGATGCATTCTCAAGCTCCACGCCAGGCTTCATACCCATCTTCTCGCCCTCGGCGCAGATGTGTGCCCAGTCCTTATCGGTGTTGGCTGCGTTTACGCACAACATATACTTCGTGTCGCTGAACTTGTAGATCAGAATATCGTCCACGATACCACCCTTGCCGTTAGGCATTGTAGCGTACTGCACCTTGCCGTCGAAGAGCTTCGAAACGTCGTTCGATGCGATGCGCTGCAACAGATCGAGAGCCTTCTCGCCCTTAACCCAGATCTCGCCCATGTGGCTAACGTCAAATACACCGCACTTCTCGCGTACGGTCATGTGCTCATCGTTGATGCCCGAGAACTCAATGGGCATGTTGTATCCCGCAAACTCGGCCATCTTGGCACCTGCGGCGATGTGATACTTGGTAAATGCTGTTGTTTTCATTTGCTTATAGTTTTTTGATTATTTTTCGTTTCTTTTAATACCCAGACGCGGACAGCGAGTGAAGGGCTTCTCGCGATCGAACAGATAGCGATACGTAGTGTGCATCTTATGACGTGTAGCACATACGTATGACTGAATCATACGGTTCATCACGGGGTTGAAGTCGCCAATCCACGCAAACTCTACGGTCTTGTAGTTGTTCTTGTCGGTGCGGATGTAGTTCTCGTAGATATACTGAATCATACCCGACTCCACACCCTTGCCCTGAAACTCGGGCGTCACGGCGAATATCATACCGAAGATACGGTCGCACGACTTCTTTACCTTCAAGTCCCACATCAGACGCAACTTGTTCAACAGGTTCAGCTTGCCATTGAACTTGCCGATGATGCGGTTGATGTCGGGCACCATGATGAAGAATCCGACGGGCTCGTTGTTGAAGTATGTGAAGAAGATGATGTTGGGGTCCACAATCGGGCGCAGCGTGTTTACGATCTGCTGAGCCTCCTCCTTGGGCATGGGCTTCACGCCCGTAAAGAGCGACCACGCCTTATTGTAGATGATGCGGAAATCCTCGGCCACCTCCTCCAGGTTGCGTCCCTTGATGTTTGCAAACGAATAGCCGGGGGTGTTGTGCAGACGCTTTGCACGGTCGTGTATCGACTGGTTGATATCGTCGTCATATACACGCCACAGATAGGTGTTCTGGTTGAAGTAGTTCTGGAAACCGTATGCCTCAAACAGCTCCTTGTAGTAGGGAGGGTTGTAGGGGTTGGCGTAGAGGGGCTGGAACTCGAAACCATCGACCAGAAGTCCCCACCACGAATCACGAGGACCGAAGTTCACGGGGCCATCCATAGCCTCCATGCCGCGGCTCACGAGCCATAGGCGTGCTGCATCGAAGAGTTGATTGGCCAGCTCCTGATCGTTGATTGCCTCGAAGAAACCGCATCCGCCCGTAGGCTGCTCGTATGAGTAGGCGTGCTCGTTGTCGTAGAATGCAGCGATACGACCTACCACCTCGCCCTCCTTGTTGCGTGCCACCCAGCGGATAGCCTCGCCATCGGCAAAAAGCTTGTTCTTGGCAGGGTTGAACACAGCCTTGATATCGTCATCCAGAGGGCACACCCAGTTGCGATTACCCTTGTAAAGGCGTTTGGGCAGAGCGATAAACTCCTCCTCCAAAGCCTTTGTAGTCACCTCTTGCAAGGTGTATTTGCTATTGCTCATATCTTAGTATTTTGAGATTCTTCTCTTTAATCTTTCAAAGATAGGAAAAAATAGATAAAAACTTTCGGTTTCTTGACGTTTTTATTTTGCGAGGTTGGCTATTTATGAAAATAACGCTACCTTTGGCCGAATTCAAATTGTTAAATGACCAGAACGGTGAAACAGCGTATGCATCAAATACTACTGCCCGTAAAACAGTGGCTTGCGGGGCTTTCGTTCCGCACGGGCGTTGTGGTGCTCTCCTCGTGCGTTGTGTTCTACGCTCTCTCGTTCGCTGCGCTGGCCTTGCCCGTGAGTGCCGCCCTGCGAGGAGCATTGTGGTTTGTTCTGTTCGGCTGTGCCAAGACGGCACAGTATGGTGGTCTGCTGATTCTTGGTGTTGAGGGTGTGCGCCGCGTGAAAAGGTGGTTTGGTCGCACCGAGTAACTCTACTTTATCTCCCTTTCAGGATTTTGCTTTATAAAGGCCTCCCATGACGATGAGCCTTTGGCTGCTTTTTTGCCTCCGCCCAAGCCCTTTACGCGTGCTGTACCCATAGCCTGCGAGATGGGTGTGCGAGCTGTGTAGTAGTGACACATCGCCACCGCCATGCCATCTGTTGCGTCCATTCGGCGGGGCACATACTCCAGCTTTAGCATACGCTTGATAATGGCGGCCACCTGCTCCTTCGACGCCGAGCCGCTGCCCGTTATGGCTTGCTTGATGCGTGTGGGGGCGTACTCGAACACCTCCTTGTCGCGACTTAATGCTGCGGCCATAGCCACGCCTTGTGCACGGCCCAACTTTAGCATACTCTGCACGTTGGCACCAAAGAATGGCGACTCAAGAGCCACCTCGCGGGGCTGGTAGTCGTCAATGAGTTTTCCCACACGGTCGAATATATAACGCAACTTACGATAGGGGTCGCTCATCGTATGCAGGTCAATGTCGCCCATTACGACCGAGCGCACCTCACGACCCTCGACCTCGATGATGCCGTAGCCCATAAAGTTCGTACCGGGGTCGATGCCCATAATGCGGTATTTCTGTGTCTCTGCCATACATTACAAAAGTACAAAAAAAAGAGCGTGCAACAAAACATTGCACACTCTTGTAGTATTGTAGCAGCTAAATTACTTCAACAACTCACCGATCTTCTCTGCTACCTGCTCACCGCGCAGACCCTTAGCGATGATCTTGCCCGTTGAGCAATCTACCAGGAAGTTTGCGGGGATAGAGTTCACAGCG
>JAFOXS010000033.1 GCA_017391665.1 Alistipes sp.
CGGCATAAGCGGAGTGTATGCCTACCCTGGCACACCCTCAACCGAGATAACGGAGTTTATCCAGCTTAACGCCCCCGAGGTGCGCAGTCGCTGGTGCACAAACGAGAAGACGGCCATGGAGGCGGCTCTCGGCATGTCGTATGCCGGCAAGCGTGCCCTGGTATGCATGAAGCATGTGGGCATGAACGTTGCGGCTGACGCCTTCGTAAACTCTGCCATTACGGGCATAAACGGAGGTCTGGTAGTGCTGGCGGCCGATGATCCGTCGATGCACTCATCGCAGAACGAGCAGGATTCGCGTTTCTATGGCAAGTTTGCCATGATTCCCATACTTGAGCCCTCGTCGCAGCAGGAGGCCTACGACATGATGCCCTACGCCTACTCGCTATCGGAGCAGATGCGTCTGCCCGTACTGATGCGCGTAGTGACACGTCTGGCACACTCGCGTGCTGGCGTAGCCACCACAACTCCCCTCGCTCAAAATGGGCTGAATCCCGACAGCGAGCGTACACACTGGGTACTGCTGCCGGGCAATGCGCGTCGTCAATACGCTTCGCTTGTAGAGAAGCAGAGCGCCATTTTGCAGTCGGCCGAGACATCTGCATACAACCGTCGATGCGGCAACGGAGGTGCCAAATTGGGCATCGTAGCGTGCGGAATAGCATATAACTATGTCATGGAGTGCAACGCCATGCAGGCGGGCATCCCTGTACTGAAGGTTTCACAATACCCCATACCCGCAGAGCAGATCAAGGCTCTGGCAGCAGAGTGCGACTCACTGCTCGTAGCCGAGGATGGTCAGCCCGTTGTCGAGGAGCAGGTGCGTGCCTTGGTTGGAGACAACTACCCCGTACTCGGACGTCTTACTGACGATCTGCCACGCATGGGTGAGCTTACACCCGACAATGTAGGCAAGGCACTCGGGCACTCCTCAAAGCTCGCTTTTGCAGCGGCAGAGAATGTTGTACCCCGTCCCCCTGCACTCTGTCAGGGTTGCGGTCACAGAGATGTCTACGATGCACTGAACAAGGTAGCAGCAGAGTATAAGGATGCCCGCATCTTCGGCGACATCGGTTGCTACACACTGGGTGCACTGCCCCCCTTCCGCGCCATCGACTCATGTGTGGATATGGGCGCTTCAATCACCATGGCCAAAGGTGCTTCCGACGCAGGTCTGCACCCTGCCATAGCCGTCATCGGCGACTCGACATTCACCCACTCGGGCATGACAGGATTGCTCGATGCCGTAAACGACAACGCCAACATCACCATCATCATCTCCGACAACCTCACAACTGCCATGACGGGCGGTCAGGATTCGGCCGGAACGAACAAATTTGAGGCTATATGCCTCGGTCTGGGTGTTGAGCCCGAGCATGTGCGCGTGGTGGTGCCCCTGAAAAAAAATATGGAGGAGATCACGGCCATCATTCGTGAGGAGATAGAGTATAAGGGCGTTTCGGTTATTATCCCCCGCCGCGAGTGCATACAGACACTGAATCGTAAACTTCGTCAAAAGAGAGCACAAGAGTAATGAAGAAAGATATTATATTGGCAGGTGTGGGAGGCCAGGGCATCCTGACCATTGCCACCATCATAGGCGATGCCGCCGCACGTCGGGGCATCAACCTCAAGCAGGCCGAGGTTCACGGCATGAGCCAGCGTGGCGGAGATGTGCAGTCGAATCTGCGCCTCTCTACCGATGAGATCTACTCGGACCTTATCGCACAGGGCGCAGCCGATCTTATCATATCGATGGAGCCGATGGAGGCTCTGCGCTATGTAGGTTATCTGCATGCCGATGGGTGCGTAGTGACCTCGTCACATCCGTTTAAGAATATTCCCAACTACCCCGATGAGGAGGCTCTTATGGCCGAGTTGCAGGCGTTGCCACATACGGCTATCCTGCCCATCGAGGATGTAGCCAAGGAGAACTCACTGCCAAAGAGTGCAAACATAATCCTGCTGGGCATGGCAGCCAAGTATATCGAGATTCTCTCGGCCGAGGCTCTGCGCGAGAGTATTGCACATGTATTTGCATCGAAAGGTGCGGCAGTCGTAGAGCAGAATCAGAGAGCTTTTGATTTGGGACTTAACGCAGTAAAGTAGAAGAAAAATGAAGATATTCAGCGAAGAACTGGTTGCCAGCGCAGTCGAGGAGTTGCACATTGCCGACCTCTCGCACGCCACAATTGGCGAGGTGTTGCTCGTTGCCCAATATCTGGAGAAGGCCACTGGCATACCCTTCATACGCATGGATCAGGGCTCGCCCGGTCTGCCTGTGAATCAGCGTGGCGTGGAGGCCGAGAAGGCAGCACTGGATCGAGGCGTTGGCTCGCAGTACCCTGCAGCGGCAGGCGTAGCAGAGCTAAAGCATGAGGCTTCGCGATTCGTAAAGGCATTCCTTAACGTAGATGTTTCCGAGCGTTCGTGTGTCCCTACGGTAGGCAGCGTGGCTGGCTCGTTCGGCTCGTTCATTGCCTGCACACAGCGCATACCGGGCAAGGACAAGGTGCTATTTATCGATCCCGGATTCCCGATTCAGAAGTCGCAGCTCAGAGTCATTGGAGCACAATGGGTAGAATTCGACATATATAACCACCGCGGTGAGCGCCTGCGCGAGAAGCTGGAGGAGATGCTCTCTGCGGGCGACATAGCCGCCATTGTCTACTCAAATCCCAACAACCCGGCATGGATATGCCTGGAGGATGAGGAGCTGAAGATTATTGGCGAGCTGGCCACCAAATACGACACCATCGTCATGGAGGATCTGGCATACTTCTGCATGGACTTCCGCCGCGATATGGGCCACCCCTTCTGCGCGCCCTATCCCCCTACCGTGGCACACTATACGGATAATTACATTCTGATGCTCTCATCATCGAAGATCTTCAGTTATGCCGGTCAGCGCATGGCTCTTATATGCATCAGCGACAAGCTCTTCGAGAAGCACTACCCTGCTCTTGCTGAGCGATACAACGACGCCGGAGTATTTGGACAGACGCTTGTGGCATCCATCCTCTATATGATCACATCGGGCTGTACAGCATCGACGCAGTACGCCTATGCCGAGATGTTGCGTCTTTCGACCGAGGGCGAGATAAATTTTGTGGAGGATACACGCGAATATGCCGTTCGTGCCGAGCGCATGAAGCGTATCTTTACCGACAACGGATTCCACATCGTCTACGACAACGACGCAACCGAGCGTGTGGGTGATGGTTTCTTCTTTACCATCGGCTACGGCACGATGAGTGGCGGCGATCTGCTGAAGGAGCTGCTCTACTATGGCGTGAGCAGCATATCACTATCGACAACAGGCAGCGAGCAGCAGGGCGTCAGAGCCTGCACATCACGTATGCGCGAGGAGTTGTATCCCGTAATGGAGGAGCGCATGCGAGCCTTCAAGGAGGATCACCCGCTATAAAAGTTAAGTTAGGTTAGGAAATGAGAAATATTTAAGGTTATGATTTGGAACCCAAACAAGGAGTGCATGAGCCGCGAGCAGATGCGAGCTCTGCAGAGTAAGCGGTTGCAGAAACTGGTACAGTATGTCTATCATAACGTACCCTTCTATCGCCACAAGATGCAGGCGATGGATGTAGCACCTGAGGATATAAAGAGTATTGACGACATCGTGAAGTTGCCCTTCACCACCAAGCAGGATCTGCGCGACAACTATCCCTACGGTCTGCAGGCTGCCCCCGCCTCGGAGATTGTGCGTGTACACGCATCGTCGGGCACTACGGGTAACCCCACCATCGTAGGTTACACACGCAAGGATCTGGCCGTATGGTCGGAGGTGATGGCCCGCGCCCTGACGGCATATGGTGTTACGCGCGACGACACCTTCTCGGTAAGCTATGGATACGGTCTCTTTACGGGAGGTCTGGGAGCGCACTATGGAGTGGAAAACCTCGGAGCAACGGTTATCCCCACATCGACGGGAAACACAGAGAAGCATATCCGTCTTATCCGCGACCTGAAAATTACGGGCATTGCCTGTACCCCCTCATACGCTCTCTATCTTGCCGAGACTCTGGACAAGATGGGACTCAAGAAGGAGGATATAGGTCTGCGCATAGGCGCATTTGGCGCCGAGCCATGGACCGAGAATATGCGCAACGAGATTGAGCAGCGACTCGGCCTTAAGGGTTTTAACCTCTACGGTCTGAGCGAGATCATGGGTCCGGGTGTGTCGTATGAGTGTCAGGAGCAGAACGGCTCACACATCAACGAGGACCACTTCTACCCCGAGATCATCAACCCCGAGACACTGGAGCAGCTGCCTCACGGCGAGCAGGGCGAGCTGGTATTCACCACCCTTACGAAGGAGGGCATGCCACTATTGCGCTACCGCACCAAGGATCTATGTACGCTCCACGACGAGGTGTGTGCCTGCGGACGTACATCCATTAAGATGGGCCGCATCGTGGGTCGCAGCGACGATATGCTTATCATTCGCGGAATCAACGTATTCCCCTCACAGGTCGAGAGCGTTATCCTGGAGATGCAGGAGTTCGAGCCCCAGTATATGCTTGTTGTGGATCGCGTGAACAACCTCGACACACTGCAGGTACAGGTTGAGGTGCGTCGCGAGCAGTTCAGCGACGACATCGGCCGCATGCTGGCAATGAAGAAGCGTCTGGCCGACCGCCTGAAGAGCGTACTCTCGATTAGTGCCGACGTACGCCTGATGGAGCCCGGAAGCATCGAGCGCAGCCAGGGTAAGGGCAAGCACGTAATAGATAATCGCCAATTGAAATAGCAAAACTCTCAAGATATGAAAATCAAGCAATTATCCATTTTTCTGGAGAACAAAACCGGAAGAATCAACGAGGTGACAAAGATTCTGAGCCATGCAGGCATCAACATGCAGGCATTCAGCATGGCCGAGACCACCGACTTCGGTATTCTGCGACTTATCGTGGCTGAGGTTGACAAGGCCGTGGAGGTGCTGCGCGAGGCTAACTTCGCCGTTATGCTCACCGATGTGGTATGCATCAAATGCCGAAATGAGGCCGGTGCACTGTCAACCATCCTGGATCGTCTGTCGGAGCAGAACATATTCATTGAGTACATGTATGCCTTTGCCGAGGACGACAGGGCCAACGTGGTGATCCGTCCCAGCGACATTGAGCGTTGCATCGAGATTCTCTCGCAATGCCAATGCGATGTGATCAATAATTTTTAATTCGACGCAACGATTTCAATTTTAATTTCTTATATTTGCCACAATGGATTAAATTATATACCAAACAATATGAAGATTACAAAACACATCATTATGGCAGCAGTAGCCATTGCCGCCTGCGGTTGCGGCAGCAAGAAATCCGACAACCCGCTTTTCAACGAGTTCACCGCTCCGTTCGGTATCGCTCCCTTCTCGGAGATTACAATCGACCACTATCGCGAGGGTATGCTTCGCGGCATGGAGGAGCAGAAGGCTGAGATCGAGGCTATCATCAACAACCCCGAGGCTCCCACCTATGCCAACACCATTGCAGCACTGGATCAGTGCGGTGCCCTGTTGCGCAAGGTTCGCGGCACATTCAGCCCCTTGTCAAGCAGTAACTCAAATGACGAGATTCGCGCCCTGCAGAAGGAGATGTCACCCATCTCATCAGCTCACAGCGATGATATCAACCTCAACCCTGCGCTTTTCGCTCGCGTAAAGGCTGTTTATGAGCAGAAGGACAACCTTACCCTCACAGCTGAGGAGAAGACCGTTCTGGAGAACACCTACAAGCGTTTTGTGAACAGCGGCGCCGAGCTCAGCGACGCCGAGAAGGAGAAGCTCCGCGCTCTGAATCAGGAGATCTCTATGTTGCAGCTTACATTCTCACAGAACCTCCAGCACGAGACCAACAACACATTCGTTGTGGCTAACTCACTCGAGGAGTTGAAGGGTCTGCCTCAGGCAAACATCGATGCTGCAGCAAAGATGGCAGCCGACAACGGCCAGCCGGGCAAGTGGATGTTCAACATGCAGCGCCCCAGCTGCAACCCCGTTCTGCAGTACTGCGAGAACCGCGAGTTGCGCGAGAAGGTGTATAAGGCTTACTACAACCGTGGTAACCAGGACAACGAGTACGACAACAAGGCTATCTCTGCCAAGTTGGTTGCTTTGCGTCTTGAGAAGGCTAAGTTGATGGGCTACAACACATATGCCGAGATGGCTTTGGAGGATCGTATGGCCAAGACTCCCGAGGCTGTTTACAACCTTTTGGATCAGGTTTGGGAGCCCGCAGTGAAGAAGGCCAAGGAGGAGATTGCCGACATCCGTGCCGAGATTCGCAAGGAGGGCAAGTCATTCGAGCCCGAGGGCTGGGACTTCATGTACTACCAGGATAAGGCTAAGCAGGCTAAGTACGCTGTAGATGAGCAGGAGATCCGTGCTTACCTCGAGATCAACAACGTAATGCAGGGTATCTTCTACGTTGCAAACAAGCTCTACGGTCTCACATTCAAGGAGATCACCGCAGAGGTTCCCTCATACGAGCCCACAGCCAAGGCTTTCGAGGTTATCGACCGCGACGGCACTACAATCGCTATCTTCTATAGCGACAACTTCCCCCGCGATGGCAAGAACGCGGGTGCATGGTGCACATCATTCCGTGGTCAGAGCTACGACGGCGAGGAGCGCATCATCCCCATCGTTGTTAACTGCTGCAACATGACAGCACCCTCGGGTGATGTTCCCGCATTGCAGAGCATCGACAACGTAGAGACTATGTTCCATGAGTTTGGTCACGCATTGCACAGCTTCATGCGCGATGTACGCTACAACGGCGCAGGTGGCACCGAGCGCGACTTCGTAGAGTTGCCCTCACAGATCAACGAGCACTGGGCATTTGAGCCCGAGGTACTGGCAGTATATGCCAAGCACTACCAGACTGGCGAGATTATCCCCATGGAGCTTGTAAACAAGATTCAGGAGAGCGCAAAGTATGGCCAGGGCTTCGCAACTGTTGAGTATGTTGCCGCTTCATTGAGCGATATGGATCTTCACGTTTTGACCGAGGTTCCCGCCGATTTGAACGTTATGGAGTTCGAGTCTGAGAAGCTGGCTGAGCGTGGCATCCCCTCACAGATTTTGCCCCGCTACCGCATGACTAACTTCTCTCACACTATGGGTGGTGGTTACACTGCAGGTTACTACAGCTATATGTGGGCTGAGGTATTGGACGCTGATGCGTTCGACGCATTTGCCGAGACTGGCGACATCTTCAATCAGGAGGTTGCTGCTAAGTTCCGCAAGTATGTCCTCACTCCTGGTGGTATCGACGACGGTATGACTATGTACAAGAACTTCCGTGGTCGCGAGCCTCAGATCGACGCTCTGCTTCGCAACCGTGGTTTGAAATAGTATAACACTTAAAACTATAAAGAGAATGAAACGCTTATCATTTGCTTTTGTGATTGGTGCCTGCATGGCACTCATCACCTCGTGCCAGAGTGCACCTTCATATGAGGTTATCGGACTTCAGGACAACGCTCAGCCACGCATTATGGCCGCTGCGCTCTTTGCCGACACTGCCCCCGAGGGTTTGATCTCTTCACTGGGTCTGGAGGATGGAGTACCCGCATCGGTATCAGCCTTCCTTATCAATACAGATGGTAAGCAGATTCTCTTCGATGCAGGTAACGGCAACGATGACTCACAGCTAATGCCCGCGCTACAGGCAAATGGTGTGCAGTCGGCAGATGTTGACTACGTGATGATTACCCACATGCATGGCGACCACATCGGCGGCATGACCAAGGATGGCAAGGCGGTATTTTCGAATGCTACGCTCTACATCCCCAAGGCCGAGTATGACGGCTGGATTGCCATGGGCGAGGAGCGTTCGGCACAGATGCGTGCCATGATCGCTGCATATGGCGACAAGGTGGTAATTTTCGAGTATCAGGATGCTCTGCCCTGCGGCATTGAGGCTATTGCGGCTCCCGGCCACACTCCCGGCCACACAATCTACCGTGCTGACAAGGACTTTATCGTGGGCGATATCATGCACGGCGTAGCATTGCAGCTCGAGCACCCCGAGGTATGCGCACGCTTCGATATGGATCATGCGCAGGCTGTAGCCTCACGCAAGATGGTTATCGAGATGGCAAAGGCTGAGCATCTCACGCTCTACGGCATGCACTTCCCCGAGCCCCTGTATATGGAGTTTTAATTAAAAGACATACAAAAAAAATCCCGCTCTTAATCGAGCGGGATTTTTTTTATTCTATTATAAAGTATCGCGCATGCGGCGAGGCAAGATACAAACCGCAGACCGACGACTGGGGATACATAGCGCCATTTTCCGTAAGCGAAATACCTATCTTCTCCACATCGAGCAACTCGGCAAGCGGGAAGATCAGTCGCTGGTCGGGCAGTGAAGGGTAACCTACCGCTGGACGTATGCCACGATATCGGGCCTGAAACATCTCCTTCACCGACAGCTGCTCCTGGGGAGCATAGCCCCACAGCTCGCGTCTTACACGCTCGTGCAACCACTCCGAGGCAGCCTCCACCAGACGATCGCCCACACTCTGAAGCAACAACGCCTCATACTCCTTACCCTGCTCCTTCAAAAGCGACAACTCTTGAGCAAACGACTGCGCAACGGTCAGTGCAAAGGCTCCAACATAATCGCCCTCAGGAGCGACAAAGTCGCATAGGGCAAGAGTCACACCATCGGCATTGGGGGTACGCTGGCGAGGTGTCGCAAGCATAGTTTCATGCTGGGGATGGCAACACGCACAACCCTTGTTATGCGACAGTACAATGGCACTCTCCGTACCACGCGCTGCGAAGAATCCTACACGAGCCCGCAAGCCATGCGACATCCCGTCTAACAGAGCCTCAGCCTCGGCACGTATCTTCATAGCCTCGGCGCTACCCTCTTCTACACGCCACAAATTATAGAAGTGGCGCCAGTTTATATACTCACGCACCTGCTGTGCCGTGATTTCAAACTCTTTTACGCCCGTATATGTCGGCACAGGCAGCTGCTC
>JAFOXS010000332.1 GCA_017391665.1 Alistipes sp.
GGCAATAGCCCCTGTCTGCAGGTCACGGACGATGAGATTGCCCGCCTGCATAGTATTGTGACAGCGCTTAGTTGTGCCAACAGTGTAGCGCCAAATGCCTATGATAAAAAGGTTCAGATATCACTCTTTGAGTCCTTTTTTTATATGCTGGCCTCGATCTTGAGTAAGTATGCAAGTTCTGAGCTGGACGATAGGGAGCGTCTTTCGCGTACGGATGATATAATGCGTAGCTTTACGCAACTTATCGACGAGTCTTGCGAGCGCGAGAGAAGTGTTGAGTATTACGCCTCGCAGTTGGGCATCACCCCCAAGTACCTTTCACTTGTCTGCAAGAAGAAGGTTGGCTACAATGCCTCCAAGCTTATTGACGCTGCAGTTATACGTCGTGCCAAGAGCTAGCTTCAGCAGCAGGGTCTGAGTGTGCTGGAGGTTTCGGAGCGCCTGAACTTCGTCTCGCAATCCTTCTTTGGTAAATACTTCAAGCAGCGCACTGGCATCTCGCCATCGCGATATAAGGCGCAACATTAATGCCTTTGATTAAAAAGAGGACTACCCAAAAGGATAGTCCTCGTTTTTTTGTATTTCCGATACTGTTCTATCTGTTGATAAACTCGTCCAGGCGCACCAGTCGCTCATCGATGTAGCTCTTGATGGTGTTGACCTCGGCCTCATACGAACCGAGAGCCTGGAAATTCATGTGGAATTTGCGATCCAGGATCTTCCAGCGTTTGAAGTTTAGCTTTTGCGACTCGTCGAGCAGGGCTGCGGTCTGGTCAATGTATGCGATGAGTGACTCCTCCGTGATTACGCCATTACTGCGCAGTTCGTTCCACATCTGCTTGAGCTGAGCATTGGCCACGGGATCCTCCTTGATAATGCGCGACACAAACCTCTTCATATTCTTACCTCCGGCAGCCGAAGAGTCTTCGGTGGCGTAGATAAAATCGTTGTATTGGCTGATGGGGTGTGTGCGATTGTCGTTCTCGAATGCAATATCGAAATCCCATACTGGTCCCGTATATATTTTGTCATCGCCACGCTCCTTATACAAATATGTGCTCCAATATGTATCGGTGTTGCCGCTAATCTCACCTACAATAAAGTGCTTGATAAAACTTTCAGTATCAAACAACTGACGATAGCCATGAATCTCATCTGAGAAGTTCTCGGCAAAGACACGGTTCTCAAGTCGGTTGAAATATGACTCGATGTAACTCTTCTGCTGGGGTGTGATCTCATCATCATCGGGCGACTTGATCGTAACGGGAATGCCCTTGCTTGATTTGAACATGCTGTGCTCAGGCTCCTCGTTAGCGTATGCGTCAATCTCAATCAGATATCCTCCCGTTATAGCATCGCCGCTTATATCCTCGGGCTCCATCTCTGTGATGTTCACTCGATTCTCATTTACCTCAATTTGGTCGCAGAGTTGGTAGCAACCCTTGTACTCGCCATTGATTATCACGTCAACGGGATAGCAATAAGGTGTGTACTTGGCTCCTACTCTTCGACTTATCTCGAAGGCAAGTATGTTGCGCATCAGCGTCTTGTCGCTATGGTTACTGATTAGCGTCCA
>JAFOXS010000140.1 GCA_017391665.1 Alistipes sp.
GAGCAAAAATCAGCGGCCACGGAGTTTCACTCCACAGCCGCTATAAATGACCACGACCTGGCTTATCGTGGCACTAATGTATCATTTTCAGCATACCCCGACCGCGAGGGCATAATTCGCCACTCATCGCGCGAGGTGGTCCTACAACTTGTGAATAACACTCTTTAACTGCTCGGCCACCGAGGTATTATAACCCTGAGAGAAATAGACCACACGACCAAAGCTATCACAGAGGGCGATTACGGGCAGAGTCTTCGATGTTGAGTTACAACCCGCGCAGAGCATTGCGCGCACCTTGTCATCCACATCCACGCCATAGTGAGCCTTCACATCGCCCAGCATATTGCGGTTATACTTAGCGGCATCCTCCTCGGAGGCATTCAGCACCACAACGGCGCTACCCCAATCATTCAGCACATTGGCAATCGAAGCCAAACCGCGCGAGGCGTGATTCGTTGGCTCGTCGCTTGTACCCATCACTGCCACAAGGAAGTAACCACGACCCGTAGTTGAGAGTAACGAGGTCTGCATATTAGCGCCCTCAGGCAGATACAACTGCTCAGGATCCATTGAGCCGATAACGCCGATATCATCAGCGGCAGGGCGCAGCACAAGGTCAATATCCTGCACCTCACCCTCCTTAACAACAAACGACACGGTACGTGCCAGCACCTTACCACTGGCCATACGATTACCCGTCGTGAGAATGTAATAACCCTCGTCAAGTTGCATCTTCTGCGCCAGCAGGCTCGGGTCAGCATTGGCTCCAAGATCGTTACCCGTATCGGCATCAAAACGAATCGTACGGCAACGGCCATTCTCAATACGGCTAATTGAGCAATGGCTATAATAAATAGGTGTAGGTATAGCAGGGACTATCTTGGGATCATAAATCGTACGGATCGCACCTTTTGCCGCCTGACGCTCGCTAACCTCGCCATCGAGCATCACATCGACCCACTGCTCACCACTCTTATATTGCGGCAGACCGCTCATTCCATCCATACGGGCTGCAATACCAAACGAACGGCACGCTGCCACAAAGAAGCGGTTACGCGATGCACTGTCGGCCTTACGGATACGCAGCACACCCGCAGGTGTAGCCTGCAATGCGATGGGGTTATACTCATCTACAACCTCTATATTATCCTTTACCCATGCCACTATGGCCGACGCCTCGGGCGACGCACCCAGCTTCGCGCTCAGCGCCTCACGAATCTGCTTACGGTAGGGCTGCAGGAACTCAAACTCAATGCGGGGATTCAGCACATAATTCACATAATCGGCCGTCAAAGCCGCCACCGCAGTCGAAGAGAGAGCATCCTCCAGCACCGCAAGCTTCGTATCGTGCAGATCCTTGACTGCCATAGCCTCCAGCATAGCCACTGCACGCTCACGCTCTGCACCCGACTTCGAGTCAATGAATGCCTTCACGTCGCGCCAATTACCCATCGCCTCGATAAGCAACCTACGCTCTCGCTGCTCATACTCGGCACACTTCTCATCGGTCATAAAGGTAGATGTATAGGCCATACGGATAGCATCCTCATCGGCCAATCGCTTCTTATTGGCAGCCACCTGCTCATCCGTAAGGTTTACGGGGATATCCCCAGGCACAGGCGGAGTCATATCCTCCTCGAAAGTAAACAGATCATCCTCCTTCTTATCCAGCTTTACGATGAGGCTCTCGCCAGAGAGCTTACCAAAACCAAAGCGATCGCCATGCGACGCCCATATCAGCATATCGCCCAGACCCATGTGCAAGGCAACCTCGCCTTTAGCATCAGTGGGGAGCGTCACTACTGTGGTATATTCACCATAATTAAATATCTGAAACTCAACGGTAGCCCCCTCAACAGGCTCGCCTGACGCATTGACCACCTTAACGGTTGAGTGACGCGTGGGAGCATAGTTATCAATGACGTTAATCTCCGTATAACACTTCGAACGCTGGATAACATCCTCCGGTCCATGGTAGTCACCCACAACGCGTGTATGCATCAACATCGCTCGTGTGGCAGGCTGATTAAACCACGCTACGTTAAGCGCAGGTTCGGGCTCACAGGCACCCATAAAGTACCACTGGCCATCGATCCACACCTCTACCCAGGCGTGGTTGCTATCGGTGTGTGCCCAACGCGGCGTATATACCTGACGAGCGGGAATACCCACTGTACGCATAGCCGAAACGGTAAATGTGGACTCCTCGCCACAGCGACCCTCGCCCGTAAGCATTGTAGCTATAGGCGACGAGGTACGGGCATCGGTGGGGACATATGTTGCATACTCATGGCACCAATGGTTCACCTCCAATGCAGCATCGTGCAGCGACATGCCTTCAATACGCGCCTTCAGCTCATCGTAGTAGGCCATGCGAAACTCATCCAGTCGCTCATTATTCACACGAATAGGCAAAACAAAGTGACGGAACAGATCCTCGGGCACATCCTTACCCCATGCCATCTCCTCACGGGCACGCAATGACATGCGTACATTGTCGAGGAAATACTCCGCCTCATAGTCGCCCATATCGGCCGATGACATCGTAGAGTAGAGAAACTCCAGCGCCTCGCGCTCCTCAGCGCTGAGCTCCGCATCATCGAAGATATTAAAAATCTCGCCTTCGGTAAAGAGTGCTCGACGCTCCTCAAAGGCCGCCTGCACGCTCTCGCGCACCTTTTTATCGCTAATAAAATGCTGCTGGCAGCCCACCATTGTCATGGCAACCACTCCAAGCAAGCAATAGAAAATGGTATTTTTTCTCATATACAGATAGTTTTGTGTAAAGATACGACTTTTTTCTATTCTATTGAGGATACTTATAGTAATTAAACAAAAAATGAGGGTCACCCGCAGGCAACCCTCATTCTGATATTACTTCAGCCCATCATCGGGCCTATCTTATTAGTACTCCAACTTCGAACGACGGATGTAGCTATTGTAGCGCCACTTTGCGTTCTCCTCAGCTGCTGCGAACAACTCCTCAGCCTCAGCGGGGAATGCCTTCTGGAGTGAAGTGTAACGAACCTCCTTCATCAAGAAGTCGCGGAACTTCGACCAATCGGGCTCCTTTGAATCCATTACGAAAGGATTCTTACCCTCGGCCTCGAGCTGGGGATTGTAGTGCCACAAGTGCCAGTAACCGCACTCGACAGCCTGCTTACCTACGGTCTGAGTGCGAGTCATACCGCCCTTGATACCGTGGTTGATACAGGGAGCGTATGCGATAACGAGTGAGGGACCAGGATAAGCCTCAGCCTCCTTCAATACGTTGAGCAACTGTGCCTGTGATGCACCGATTGAAACCTGTGCTACATATACATAGCCATATGTCATTGCGATAGCACCCAGATCCTTCTTGCGGATACGCTTACCGCTTGAAGCGAACTTAGCCACTGCGCCTACGGGAGTTGACTTAGATGACTGACCACCAGTGTTAGAGTAAACCTCGGTATCAACAACCAGGATATTCACATCCATACCTGATGCCAATACGTGATCTACACCACCGAAGCCGATGTCGTAGCCCCAACCGTCACCACCGAAGATCCACTGTGACTTCTTAACGAGCCAATCCTTCATCTCGAGGATCTTCTGGCAAGTCTCGCAGCCACAAGCCTCCATCATAGGAATCAAACGCTCAGAAACCTCAGCCGACTTAGCCGATGATGAGCGGTTCTCGATCCACTCCTTCATTACGCCCTTCAACTCATCAGAGCACTTAGGACACTCGGCGATAGCCTTCTCCATGTAAGCCTGAACGCGGTCGCGCAACTTCTCAACACCTACGTGCATACCCAAACCGAACTCGGCGTTATCCTCGAAGAGTGAGTTTGCCCATGCAGGACCCTGACCCTTCTCGTTTGTGCAGTAAGGAGTAGAGGGAGCCGAACCAGAGTAGATTGAGGTACAACCTGTAGCGTTGGCAACCATCATATTCTCACCGAAGAGCTGAGTGATAGTCTTGATATAGGGAGTCTCACCACAACCTGCGCAAGCACCTGAGAACTCGAACAAGGGCTGCGCAAACTGTGAATTCTTAACTGACTTGGTCTTATCTACAACCTGCTTGTAACCTACGTTCTTTGTAACGGCGTTCCAGTTCTCAGCCTCGCCCATCTGTGACTCCAGAGGCTTCATAACAAGAGCCTTGGTCTTAGCGGGACATACGTCAACGCAGTTACCGCAACCTGTACAATCCAGAGGTGATACCTGGATGCGGAACTTGTAAGCCTTGGTCTCACCCAAGCCCTGCTTCCATGCCAAACCTGATGCGGCAGCCTCCTCCTCTGTAGCGAGGAAAGGACGGATAGCAGCGTGAGGACAAACGTATGAACACTGGTTACACTGGATACAGTTGTTTACATCCCACTCGGGAACATTCACTGCGATACCACGCTTCTCGTAAGCGGCAGTACCGTTATCCCATGTACCATCCTCACGGCCATTGAATGCCGATACGGGCAGATCGTCACCCTTCAATGCGTTGATAGGATCAACTACGTTGCGTACAAACTCAGGACGTGACATATCAACGGTAGCGGCAGCAGCCTTAACCTCGATAGAAGCCCACTCAGCGGGAACCTCAACCTTCTCAACTGCGTTACCACCAGCGTCAACAGCAGCGTAGTTCATATTAACGATATCCTCACCCTTCTTGCCGTAAGACTTCAGGATGGCCTTCTTCATCTCCTCAACAGCCTTCTCGAA
>JAFOXS010000257.1 GCA_017391665.1 Alistipes sp.
CACTGATTTATTCGGGAAGGTAGCAAAACAGGAGTAAGTCAGAAGACCTGCCAAGTCGATTCGAGGTTGAAAGTTCTCGAGGGTTAGGCTTTCAATATCGTCAATTTTACACTTTATGTTTTTTTATTTTCAAGCATCGTTTCTACGGTATTTATATCGTATGGTGTTTGGCTGTTACCGTTAGGTATTACGGGCTTTATTTGTACGGTGGGCTTGAGATATTGAGCACCATTTGTTCGGAATTTAGTATGTGTATGTGTAGTTTTGTGGCTCGCCGTACATTTTGCCCACGCGTGAAATTATGTCATTTTGACTAATATTTTGTACGAAATGGAATTTGGTACAGAAAGTTTTTAAATTTATTTAATAATCACTACCTTTGCGGCTGGTTAGAAGTTTAGGTTAATAAAATTAGATTAGAAATGGATTGGTTACATTCGCTCTTTCTTGGCGAGGGTATAGCCCACACGGTGCTGGTGCTCTCGATAGTCATCACGCTGGGCATGTTTCTCTCAAAGATCAAGATCGGCGGCATCTCCATCGGTGTTACGTGGATTCTCTTTGCTGGTATCGCCGTGAGCCACTTCGGTATGCGTGTGGATCACAATACGCTGCACTTCATCAAGGAGTTTGGTCTTATACTGTTTATCTTCTCTATCGGCTTGCAGGTGGGTCCGGGTTTCTTCTCATCCTTCAAGCAGGGCGGTCTGCGCCTTCTGGCGTGTGCCGTGAGTGTGGTGGCACTGGGTGCTCTGACTACATATGCAATACATCTTGCGACGGGTACTCCTCTTGCCACGATGGTAGGTGTCATGTCGGGTGCTGTGACCAATACGCCTGGTCTGGGTGCTGCGCAGCAGGTCTATAGCGATATGACGGGCATTGCCGATCAGGATATAGCTATGGGTTACGCCGTAGCCTATCCTATGGGTGTTGTGGGAGTTATCCTCTCGCTCATCATCATTCGCTCGCTTACGCGTGTAGATATTACGGAGGAGAACAGGATTCTGGAGGCTATGCGTGCCGAGCAGACCAACATCGAGCGTCTGTCAGTAACCTTTACCAATGGAGCACTCGAGGGTCACACCATTGCCCATATGCGTGAGCTTATCAACCGTTCGTTTGTCATCTCGCGTATCATGCACGAGGATGGCACGATCACCATTGCCGATGGCTCGAGTGTATTAAAGGTTGGCGAGCGTCTGCGTTTGATCTGCTCGCCTGACGATCGCGAGGCTGTGGTGGCGTTCCTTGGTCAGACTATCGAGATCAGCAAAGAGGAGTGGGGTGCAGGCTCCGACCTGCAGTCGCAGCTTGTCTCGCGTCGTATCCTTATCACCAAGGCTGAGATCAATGGCAAGACCTTCGCCGATTTGCGTCTGCGCTCACGCTATGGAATCAACATTACGCGTGTGACACGAGCAGGTATCGATCTGGTGCCGTATCAGGGTATGGAGTTGCAGATTGGCGACAAGGTGATGGTTGTTGGTAATGAGACTGCCATCGAGCAGGTGGCGCACGTGCTGGGCAATTCGCTCAAGCAGCTGCGCGAGCCGCATCTTATCACCATCTTCCTCGGTATTGCTCTGGGTGTGTTGCTCGGATCGTTCCCGCTGATGAATGTGCCCCAGCCCGTTAAGCTGGGACTTGCCGGCGGTCCGCTCATCGTGGCCATACTTATCGGCCGCTTCGGTCCTCATTTCCACCTTGTAACCTATACTACGGTGAGTGCCAATCTGATGCTTCGTGAGGTGGGTCTTGCGATGTTCCTTGCTGGTGTGGGCATCGGCGCTGGCGATGGCTTTGTCGATGCCGTTGTGGGTGGCGGATATGTGTGGGTGGTCTATGGCCTTATTATCACCATGCTGCCGCTGCTTATCGTGGGTGTGGTGGCACGCCTTAAGCTGAAGATGAACTTCTACACGCTCATGGGATGCCTGTCGGGCAGTATGACCAACCCAATAGCGCTGGGCTACTCCAATACGGTGTCGGGTAGCGATATGCCCTCGCTGAGCTATGCTACGGTCTATCCCGTGGTGATGTTCCTCAGGGTGCTCGTTGCGCAGATGATGATTATGCTTGCCGTGTAGTGAGTCACTATAAACAAAGAAGGCTGTCCCCGAAGTGTGGTGGACAGCCTTTTTTTATCCTATTACGAGATACTCTCCTATCATCAGCAGCGTGAGTGTCAGACCCACGAGCGTCATGTAGGGTATTAGTCGCAGCATCTCCTCTATCGAGAGCTCCATCGAGCCGCCCGAAGCGTGGAAGAACGATCCGTGGGGCAGGTGGTCGAGCACCGTCGAACCTGCATTGACCAGCGCAGCACCCCACACTGCACTCATTCCCGATGCCAGGATGCTGGGGGCAAACGATGCTGATGCTATCGTGGCGCCAGCCGTTGTTGATGCCGTAGCTGCCGACATCAGAATACCCGATAGCGGAGCCAGCAGCAGACGTGACGCCTCACCCTGACCAAGTACCGATATGAGCAGATCGGTCAGCGTCGAAGCCTTTATTATGCCTGCTATGGCACCCGTGCTGACCAACAGTACGGCTACAACCGACATCTTCTCCAGTCCGTAGCTCATGCTCTGCGCAGCATTGCGCCATTGGCGTGTGGCGATAAGACCTACCACACCTCCCGCAGGCAGAGCCAGCAGCGGGTCTATGGCAATGCCCGCCACGGGACGCAGCATCAGCAGGACGATGACCGTGAGCGGAGCCGCAATGGCTGCCCAGAACGGGGGTAGCGACTCATCCTGCGACGTCGATAGATCGGCCTCGGTAGCCTGCTTGCCATTGGCGTAGGAGGGTAGCATGGGCAGAATCACATATACGACAACTATCAGTCCTATAATTGCCGGCACCACACCCGCAAGCATAACGGATGAGAGTGGCGAGTCGAAGTTCTCGGCAGCGATGATGGTGTTGGGGTTGGGCGATAGGATGTTGCCACACTTGCCACCGCCGACCATGGCCAGCAGCAGCTTAAGTCGTGAGAATCCCATGCGCTCGGCAGCAACGATGGCTATGGGCGCTACGGTGATAACGGCCACGTCGATAAATACTCCTACGGCACATAAGAGCATCGTCGAGAGCGCCAGCGCCAGAAAGAGGTGCTGCTTGCCCAAGCGATTGATGATTGTGTGCGATATGGTTGTGGCGGCACCAGTCTTGATCAGTACGCCCGAGAGTACTCCGGCCGCGATGATGCGGATGATGGCGGGCGAGATGTCCTTTATGCCCGATATCATATTGGCTACCGTCGAATCCAGTCCCATGCCACCGATTAGTCCGCCCGCAACGGCTCCTAACAGGAGCGAATAGACGGGTGAGAAACGGCGTGTGATAAGGATGATGGCTATGGCAAGGCCCGCAAGGGCTCCTATGGCGCTATTCATTGTCTTTCGAGTTTAGGTTTAACAATCTTACTATCTGCTCTACGGTGCGGCTTACACCTCGTGCGGCTACGTCATGCTGCATGGCGTGCTCCAGAGTCATCGGGCCCGACACTACGGGCAGAATGGCTGCAAAGCCGCTTCTCTGCACCGCCTCCGACTCCTCCACCGAGCCGCCAATGGCAACTACGGGAATACCCTGCTTAGCGGCACGCTGCAACACTCCGCTGGGGGCTTTGCCCATTATGGTCTGGTAGTCGATGCGTCCCTCGCCCGTGATTACAAGGTCGCTGCCGCTGATTATCTGGTCGAAGTGAATGGCATCCAGAACCATCTCTATACCTGCGCGCAGTCGAGCACCCAGCACGGCTTGCAGAGCGTAGCCAAGGCCACCTGCGGCGCCAGCACCCTCGGTGTGTGCCGCCGTGGGATTCACCACGCTGGCAAAGTTTTTTAGTCCCTTGTCTAGTCGCTCAACAACCGATGGCGAAGCACCCTTCTGCGGGGCATAGATGTGGGCTGCACCCTGAGGGCCATAGAGGGGATTCTTCACATCACACGCAACTTCAAGTAGGCACTCCTTAAGCTCTGGCATTGCGCCGCTTGCGTCAACGGTTGCTACACGCTCAAGGCGTGCTCCGCAACCTGCTACGAGGTGACCTTTACAATCGTAAAACCGATAGCCCAGCGCCTCGAGCATACCCATGCCGGCATCGTTCGTGGCACTACCGCCAATGCCAATAAGCAGATGTCTCGCACCACGACGCACGGCATCTGCAATCATCTCGCCAGTGCCATAGGTGGTCGTAAGCAGAGGGTTGCGCTCCTCAGTGCTAAGAAGTGTCAGGCCGCTTGCCGAGGCCATCTCGATTATGGCCGTGCGACCCTCATCCACCACTCCGTAGCGAGCCATGATGGGTCGCATCAGCGGGTCGTGAACACGCACCTCGCGCCACTCGCCCTGAAGTGTTGAGATAAGCGCCTGAGCGGTGCCTTCGCCTCCGTCGGCGATCGAGATCTTTTTCACCTTGCAGTGGGGCAGAACGCTAAGTATGCCTTGCTCGGCAGCACACGCCACATCGTAGGATGAGAGTGAACCTTTGAATGAGTCAACGGCAATGGTAATCTGTCTCATTTGAGAATGTCGGTTTTTATGTTTTGTTTTCTATTTACACTCTTTGTCGGGCGAGTTGCGATAGGGACACTGATTGTCGTCGCATCCCGTACATTTGGTGTACTTGCGGGCTCTATAACCACGCACAATGGCACGCACAAGCCATGCTGCGACGGCTGCGCCAATGATATATACTATGATGGTTTGTGCTGTCATACTTAGACAAAGATAAACTTCCTAATCCAAAATTCAAAACAAAACGGCCGCAAAACCTACTCCTGCCACCCATCACCCAGCGCCAGCACCAGATTGGCTATGGCCTGATACTGCTGCATGGCAATCTGCACGAACTGCTGTTGCGAGGCGTACCACGTCTGCTGCGTGGTGATTACATCTAAATAGTTGCTCATGCCACGCCTGTAAAGCGCCTCCTGCAGCGAAGCGATCGAGGCATTGTGTTCCACGTAACGGGCATAGTGCTCGCCCTGTAGGCGTAGTGTGGAGATCGTGGTCAGCGCCTGCTCGACATCTTCGAGTGCCTGAAGTACCGACTGCTCATATTGCAGTGCCCTCTGACGGTACGCCTCGCGTGCCATCTGCTCACGTCGGCGCAGTCGCCCAAACGAGAAGAGGGGTTGCGTGAGCGAGGCCGTGATGTTCCATGCCCACTCGCCATGGGTGAAAACCGCCCGTACGTTGCGACCAAATATTCCGCCACTCTCGGTGAGCGAGATACTCGGAAAACGCTCACTGCGTGCTATGCCTACGGCGGCGGCAGCGGCCTGCAACTCATAGTGAGCCTGCATCAGGTCGGGACGGCGCGTGAGTAGCTCGGATGGTATGCCGGCAGGTATAGCCTGCGGCAACGAGGGCATCGGGAGCGAGTCTAAGGGTGGCGACTGTGGCGTGGTGCCCATCAGCGTCGAGAGCGAAAGCTGTGCTACGCTGAGTGCCCGCTCATACTGCGCTACATCGGCCTCGGCTTCACTCACAAGACTGCGCGCCTGCTCGCGGTCAAGTCCCGACGCAAAGCCATACATGGTGAGCGAATCGGTCAGCGACTGCGCCTTGAGACGTAGCGATAGTGTGCGCCGAGCAAGCCAGAGCAGCTGCTGCGACTCGACGAGAGTGAAATAGGCCGTTGCCACCTCGTGCGAGAGCGTGAGTCGCAGGGCTCGGTATGCCCACTCGGTTGAGAGATATTCGGCCCGAGCCTGACGCGTAGTATGGCGCAGCGCCCCGATGAGTGCCGTATTCCACGACACCCCCTGCCCGAGCAGAAACTCGCCCTGCTCCGAGAGTGGCGGTGTGCGCTGTCCCTCGGCCTGAAGGCTGATACCCAGCGAGGGGAGTAGCGAGGAGCGTGTGGCTGCGATGTTGTAGTGCGCCTGAACGATGCGCGATGCTGCCACCTGCATATCGCGGTTATGCTCCAGAGCGTAGCTTACAATCGAGTCGAGCCTCTCATCCTCGAAGATAAGCCACCAGCGCGATTGTAGCTCCGCACTGCGTGGCTCTTCGGGAGCGTATATGTACTTCTCGGGCATGGCGACTTGCGCAGGATTGAGCCCCAGCGAACAGCCCGCAAGCAGCAGCGAGAGGAGTGTTAAAAGTCGTTTCATAGCTATCTCTTTTTATGTGTTATGCTCTCCACCAGATAGTATGCCGCAGGGTAGAGGAATATGCCTGCGGCGGTGGCTGCGATCATGCCGCCAGCGAGTGCTACGCCCATGATGTTGCGTGCCACGGAGAAGTTGCCCGATGCCAGAATCAGTGGCACTATACCCAGTACAAATGCCAGAGCCGTCATGATGATTGGTCTGATGCGCTCGCGTGCAGCCTCGATAGCCGCTTCGGCATATGGCCGTGCAGCGGAAGAGTGTATGCGGTCGGCATACTCCACCACCAGAATGGCATTCTTGGCAGCCAGACCGATGAGCATGATGAGCGAAATCTGTACATATACATTATTTACATACTGCACCTCTACGGCGTGTGCTGCCAGCATGGCGACCAGTGCTCCGGCTACGGCCGCAGGCACACTGAGCAGGATGGCTATGGGCAGAGTCCAGCTCTCATACAGAGCCGCCAGAGCAAGATATACGAATATGATCGCAATGGCATACACCACACCGCCGCCACGCCTTGCCTTGGCCTGCTGGAAGGAGAGTCCGCTCCACGATGTGCCTATGTCTGCGGGTAGCACCTTGCGGGCGATAGCCTCTGTGCGCTCCATCACATCACCCGTCGAGGCACCCTTGGCTGCCGAGATCGAGAGGGGTATCGACTCGTAGAGATTAAACTGCGAGATGTACTCCACACCCACCGTGTCCTTTACGTTTACGAAGGCCGATAACGGCACACTCTCGCCGTGCGAGTTGCTTACGAAATAGGAGTCCAGCGAGCGGCTGTCCATGCGACTGCGAGCCGACGCCTGCACGTAGGTCTGATATTGTCGGCCAAAGCGGTTGAAGTTGCCCGTATAGGTGCCACCCAGAAGCGTCGATAGCGTGGTGTATATCTCACTCAGCTCCACGCCTTCGCTCATGGCCTGCGTACGGTTGACGTTGAGCAGACGTTGCGGTGTCGAGGCGCTGAATGGCGTGCTGACCTGAGCGATGCTCTTATCCCGTCTGAGCGAATCCATCAGCGCCAGCGTATGTGCGTAGAGATAGGCCGTGCCACGACCCTGAAGATCCTGCACCTGCAGCGTGAGGTCGGATGAGATGCCCAGCCCAGGTATCGAGGGCGGAATGATGGCGTAGCACTCGGCCTCGGGTATGGATGTGTATAACTCGCCGTTGAGCTCTGAGGCAAGCTCTGCGGCCGTAGTGTGACGCTTGGAAAAATCCTTCAGCACAACAAAAATCACACCTGCCGACGACCGCTCTATGCCTGCCATCATGTCGTAACCGGCTGCCAGCGACGAGTATTCCACCGCCGGATGCTGGGCAATTATCTGCTCGGCGTGTTGCATGGCTCGCAGCGTGGTGCTGAGCGACGAGGCCTCGGGCGTGTTGACAAAGACCATCATGTAACCCTCATCCTCGTCGGTGAGAAATCCCTTGGGAAGCGTGTGCCACCCAATGGCGATACATATGCCCATCGCCGCTACGAACATTGCCGTGCGCATGGTGTGGAGGATGAGTATTCTGGTGCGCTCCTCATAGCGGTGAATCATCCTCTCTATCCAGCCGTTGAAATGGGCAAGGAGTCCTTGTCGCTGCTCCTTGCGGGGTCGGAGAAGCAGGGCACAGAGTGCTGGCGACAGGGTGAGGGCATTGAATGCCGAGATCGATATTGCGGTGGCGAGCGTTATGGAGAATTGGCGCAAAAGCAGCCCCGTGATGCCCTCCATGAACGATATGGGTATAAATACGGCCAGCAGCACGACGGTCGTGGCGACGATGGGCGACTGCACCCGACGCATAGCCTCGCGTGTGGCGTCGGCGGGCGCAAGGCCTCGTTCGATGCCTGCCTGTGCTGCCTCGATTACGACGATGGCATCATCGACCACAAGCCCAATGGCGAGCACCAGCGCCAGCAGCGAGATAACGTTGAAGGAGAAACCCAACAGAGGGTAGATGATAAACACACCCACCAGCGATACGGGTACCGCCACCAGCGGGATGAGTGTAGCACGCCAATCCTGCAGGAAGATGTAGATGATGGCAATGACGAGCACCAGTGCCAGCAACAGTGTGCGGGCTATATCCTCCACGCCCGCTTCGATGTTTTTTGTGGCATCGACAACGGTGTGTATTGTAATGCCGTCGGGCAGTCGCTGCTCCTGCTCACGGATAAGAGCCTTGACACGACGACCCACCTCCACAGCGTTGCTTGCTGGCTCCTGATAGACGACAATCAGTGTCGAGGGGTTGCTCCCCACGAGCGAGCGTATGGCATAGGTCTGGCTGCCAAACTCCACCTCGGCCACATCCTTAAGGCGCAGCTCCTGCCCCTGCTCGTTGATCGAAAGTATGATGTCGGCAAACTCCTCGGCTGTCGAATAGGCCGCAGGCAGACGCACCGTATAGGTGTAGGCCACATCCTCCATCGGCTCGGCACCCAGCTTGCCGGCAGGGTAGATGGCCGTCTGCGTGCGTATGGCACTCAGCACATCGTCAACCGTAAGTCCATAGTAATGCAGCCTTTCGGGGTTGATCCATACACGCATGGCATATTCGCCCGCACCCATGATCTGCACCTTGCCCACGCCATTTACCTGCGCGAGACGATTGCTAAGGTTGATATAGGCGTAGTTCGACAGAAATCTATCATCGTAGCGCCCATCGCTACTGAGGGCATAGACCATCAGAAAACCCGTGTTGCTCTTCTGCACCACAACACCCTGCTCGCTCACAGCCTCGGGCAGCGATGCCATAGCCGAGGAGATGTCGTTCTGCGTGAAGATAGCATCCATGTCGGGCGATGATCCCACCTCGAAGGTGAGCTGCATCGACATCGAGCCATCGTTGGCACTCGTGGTCTGCATATACTCCAGGTCGCTGGCGCCGATAGCCTGCTCGCCAAGAGGCGTTGCGACGGTATTGTTGACAGTCTGTGCATCGGCACCCACGTACGTTGCCGTCACCTCCACAACGGGTGGCGTGATGTCGGGAAACTGCTCTATGGCCAGCCGCGAGAGCGAGATAAGCCCTGCCAGCGTTATGGCCACCGTGATCGAGATGGCAAAGATGGGGCGGCGAATGAAAAACTCTCCCATATTACTTCTCTGTTTTAGGTATTACTCTCTCTCCGTTGCGCAGCTTCTGCAGCCCCTCCACGGCCACCCGCTCACCACGCTCTATGCCCTTAAGTATTATCCACTCTCCTCCCACGGCCTCACCCAGCTCCACCTCACGCCACTCAGCAGTGCTGTCGGGGCGGATAACCCACACCGAGTGAATCTCCTGCTGTGTGCTTACGGCCTGCTGTGGTACCATCAGAACCCTCTGACGTTGTCCTATGCCACACTCTATCTGGCCATACTCGCCCATCTTGAGCCGATTGTCGGGGTTGGGAAAGTCCACCACGATGGTTATAGTGCCCGACGTGGGCGATATGGACTGTCGCGTGTAGTCGTAACGCCCCGTGTAAGGGTACTCTTCGCCATTGGCCAGATGCAGACGTATATCCGAGAGTAGGGTGGAGTTGTCGATAGTCGATGACGCATCATTTTTGTAGCGCATATAGAGCGATGTGGGTATGGCTATGTCGGCCGTCAGTGTGTCGGTCTGTACGATGGTTGTCAGTGTGGAGAATTGCGTGCCTGGCCCAACGTAATCGCCCGCGTGAGCGTTGCTGTGTGCTATGATGCCGCTTATGGGAGCATAGATGCGTGTATATCCCACCTGCAGACGGGCACTCTCCACTTGCTCTCGGGCAGCCTTTACACGACTATCGGCCGAGGCCGCCGAGGCACGGTAGGCGTCGAGTTGCGACGAGCTGATAGCCTCTATTCGTGCCAGAGGTATGGCTCGCTCGTAGTCGCTGCGTGCCGATTCCCTCTCGGCAATGGCAGATGCAAGCTCCGCCTCGGCCGACAGAAGCGATGTGCGCAGCAGCGAGGCGTCGATCTCGTAGAGCAGTGTGCCGCGTCGCACTTTTTGCCCATCGGCGTAGTGTTGTCGCATCAGGTAGCCATTGACGCGCGGCTCGATGATGACCTCGTAGTTGTATTGCAGGTGCGTGGCAAAGCTGTAACGCATCGTAATACTATCCTCGCGAGCCGTCGCCACCTCGATCTGAAGAGGAGCAGCGGGTGAGGATTTACCTCCTTGGCACGATGGCTGAAAGCAGACCAGCGCCAGGAGCAGATAGAAAAACAATTTTTGCATCGCAGATAACAAATTTTTTATCTACGATAGTCAAAAAATATGCCATTGGAGCGACTTTTTTGTGGCAGAAAAAATTCGTAAATGCTTTTTATACACGATTTTTCATTGAAAATTATTTGGTTATTAGAATTTTTCCTATATTTGCAGAGATTATAACCACTTAACAACTATTAATATGAAGAA
>JAFOXS010000071.1 GCA_017391665.1 Alistipes sp.
CCAGAAGGTGACCGACGAGGAGCTGCGCCAGGTAGAGCACCTCGTGAATGCCAAGATCCGTGCCAACGTCGAGCTCAACGAATACCGCAACCTCCCCATCGAGAAAGCCCGCGAGCTGGGTGCTATCGCCCTCTTCGGCGAGAAGTATGGCGATCTCGTACGTGTAATCCAATTCGGCAACTCTATCGAGTTCTGTGGCGGTACTCACGTGAGCGCTACCGGTAAGATCGGTATGGTGAAGATCATCAGTGAGAGCAGCATCGCCGCTGGTGTACGCCGTATCGAGGCTATCACCAGTGCCAAGGTAGAGGAGATGCAGGACAAGCTGCAGGATTCGCTCAACGACATCCGCCAGCTCTTCCACAATGCCCCCGACTTGAAGGCTACCATCGCCAAGTTCATCGCTGAGCACGACGACCTGAAGAAGCAGATCGAGGAGTTCATGAAGGAGAAGGCTGCATCGCTCAAGGCTGAGTTGGTGCAGAAGATGACTTGCGTGAATGGTGTCAATGTAATTAAGGCTGTAGTAACTATGCCTGCCGAGGCTGTGAAGAACATCGTGTTCCAACTCCGTGGCGAGAAGCCCGAGAACCTGCTCGTAGTCATCGGTAGCGTCGATAACGAGAAGCCCCTGCTCACCGTATCGGCCAGCGAAGACCTCACCGCCAAGGGCGTGAACGCTGGTCAGCTCGTGCGCGAGGCAGCCAAGCTCATCCAGGGCGGCGGCGGCGGACAGGCCCACTTCGCTACTGCCGGTGGTAAGAACCCCGACAGCATCATCAGCGCTGTCGACAAGGTTGTGGAACTCGCTACGGCATAACGCATTTATTCATACAAACGTACGAGGAGTGGTGGAGTTTAATCTCTTGCCGCTCCTCGGCTTTTATTGTTATGTGTTCTTCTTGTTGTCAGCTGATGCATGAGAGTACTATGACAAATGGATACTCGGAGGCTCATGGCATCGAAGTAAAGATTTTTCAGCAAAAACTCACATATATAAATTAAAAGGCTTATCTTTGTAGGATATTTAAGATATGTAATACAGAATAAATAATAAAGTACTATGGATTTGTTAAGCCAGATTATTGCGCGTGCCAAGAGTAACAAGCAGCGCATCGTACTCCCCGAAGGAACCGAGGAGCGTACACTGAAAGCCGCCGACCGCCTTCTTGCCGATGAGGTAGCCGACCTGATTATTATCGGTAATCCGGAAGAGATCGAGGGACTTGCAGCCCAGTGGGGACTCACCCATCTGGACAAGGCCACCATTATCGACCCCGAGAATCATCCGAAGAAGGAGGAGTATGCCAACCTGCTCTTCGAGTTGCGTAAGAAGAAGGGCATGACCATCGAGGAGGCTCAGAAACTGGTGACCAATCCGCTCTATTTGGGTTGCCTTATCATCAAGGCTGGCGATGCCGACGGTCAGCTTGCAGGTGCACAGAACACTACCGGTAACGTATTGCGCCCCGCATTGCAGATTATCAAGACTGCTCCGGGCATCAGCTGCGTGTCAGGTGCTTTTGTGATGATTACCCAGACTCCTCAGTATGGCGAGAATGGCGTGCTCATCATGGGCGACTGCGCCGTGACTCCCGTGCCCGATGCAGCTCAGCTCTCTCAGATTGCCGTATGCTGCGCCGACACTGCTCGCGCCGTAGCTGGCATCGAGGATCCCCGCGTGGCTATGCTGAGTTTCTCTACCAAGGGTTCGGCC
>JAFOXS010000238.1 GCA_017391665.1 Alistipes sp.
AAGTCACTGGACCGCATACGATAGCACGAAAATAAAAAATTACGACAAGGTTATTGACTTCGGTTGATAACCTTGTTTTATTTTACTATATTTGTAAAAACTATGCCACTATGAAGAGTCGAATTCATAACATTCTATTGCTTGTCGTAGCACTTTTTACAATCTGCTCATGTTCAAAACCAAGCAAGGAGACAGTTGTTTCAACCCTGACAATTGCGACTATGGAGGGAGCCCCGATGGATGGCGCATCTATTGTTCTATCAAACGAGGGTGAGCAATACTCATTCTTTATCAAAAGTAATACAGAGTGGATTATTGGATGCAACGCCGATTGGGTAAAACTCTCTACTGCAACCGGCCGTGGCAATAGCGAGGTTACTTTGTCGGCCGACGCCACTATGATGTCGCGCAGTGCCGTGGTTATAATATATACTCTTAGCGGCCAGCAAATAAGAGCCTCTTTCAATGTCGTACAACACGCAAATGCAGAACAGGAACCGGAAGAGAGGCCCGGCCAAGATACCGAAGATGATCCTGAAGATCAGCCCGAGGACAACCCCGAAGACAACCCCGAAGACAATCCTGAAGATCAGCCTGAGGGCGATCCTGAACAACAACCTGAAGACAATCCCGAAGATCAGCCCGAGGACAACCCCGAAAACAATCCCGAAGGCAATCCTGAAAATCAACCCGAGGATGATCCTAATCAGCACCCCGAAGACGACTCTGAAAATCAACCCGAGGATGATCCTAATCAGCAACCCGAAGACGACTCTGAAAATCAACCCGAGGATGATCCTAATCAGCAACCCGAGGACAATCCGGAGGATCAGCCGGAGGGCAATCCCGATCAACAGCCCGACGACAATCCCGAACAACAGCCCGAGGACGATCCTAGTCAGCAACCCGAAGATAATCCGGAGGATCAGCCCGAGGACAACCCAGAACAGCAACCTGAAAACAATCCCGAACAACAACCTGAAGAGAGCCCCGAGAATGAATCGGGCAACAATACAGAATCGGGGACACCAAACAATAGCTACACCAAAATTGTCGATGCCAGTTTCTTACAGACTGGCACATATTTTATTGGTGGCTACCAAAATGGCACACTACATCTGGCCACTGAAGGTGTATCAATCGAAAATCCATCGACAGAAAGGAAAGGACATGTGCATACAACTCCATACATATACAACGATAGCGATGGCACACTCTCAGCCGTCGGCCATGAGCAGGCTATCGAGGTAAGATTAGAGGCGGCAAGTGGTCAGAACGCATACTACCTATATTTTATAGGCGAAGGATATCTGATGGCAACCGAGAGCAATACAGGTTGTCTTACATTTACCGATGAGGCTCGTTATGCATGGCACTTTAGCAATGCAGATGAAGGTTTTGAAGTGAGACAACAGGGCGACATTGATGCTCGGCTTATCATCTCACGTCGTGCTTCCGACCGTTTGATTCGCTCAATGGCGGGCGATGAGGATGATGGCAACCCGATAGTTCTCTTTCGCAAAAACTAAACAATGATCAAAGGCATAATAACATCTCTGTTACTGACAGTTGCGACCATGGTGGTCACAGCTCAGAACCATACGGTGGTATTCTACAATATCGAAAATGCCTTTGACACGATCAACGATCCTGCGACCGCTGATGAGGAGATGCTTCCTTTATCAGACAGGGAGTGGAACAGCATGCGCTACAACGCCAAACTCAACATTATAGCCACAACATTATCCGATATTACAACGGAACTCCCCACATTGATCGGTCTTGCAGAGGTTGAGAATGCCAACGTGCTCCGCGACCTTACACAAACATCGGCACTGCGTTCGACCTCATACAAGATCTGCCACTACGACTCCCCCGACGAGCGAGGAATAGACGTAGCACTACTCTACCGCCCCGACAAATTTCTCTTTACAGGCAGTCGTGCCATACGCTCAAAAGCCGACCCCGCGACACGAGATATTCTGACTGTATGGGGCGAGATGGATGGGAATCCCGCATTTATTGTCGTCGTACACTGGCCATCGCGTATTGGTGGCGTAAGGTTCACCGAGTCAAAGCGCAGAGCATCGGCTCAACAACTTAGGAAGATAGTGGACTCGGTGATGGTAGAGAATCCTGCAACACACATAATCGTGATGGGCGACATGAACGACAACCCTCGTAACAAAAGTATCACTGAGGATCTGCGCGCCACAGCCCGACCCGCTGCTGCAACCGACCTATACAATCCATTTGCTGCCGCACGCCGCGGTTCATCCGTATATGATGGCCGCTGGAATCAGTATGACAATATTATAGTGTCGCAGAACATACCTCTATGCGCAATCGATGGCCGTCGTCGGGCAAAAGTATATCGACATACATCACTGCTTGACCAAGCAGGCAAACCCCATCCGACATATTCGGGCACAAACTACATGGGAGGCGCAAGTGACCACCTGCCCGTCTATATTGTAATCGGCAAATGATATTTGTGAAGGATTGTGGGGTCGTTTTTCGTCTTAAAAAGTGAATTTTTCGTTTTAACGCAACTTTGTGTATCTGCAATTGTTTCTGCTGCTATCTTTGCTCTCGAAGTTTAATTGAAAGCAATAAATATATGAGACAAATAATAGTAGCATCATTGATTATGTTTGGCAATCTTGTCACAACAGACCTTTCAGCGCAAGAGCGTACTGATAATTGGGGCGTTCCCTATGTAAAACTCAATAATGGAGTAGAGATGCCCCGCTTTGGTTTAGGCACATACAACGTATCAAACGACGATTGCAAGCAGGCTGTGGCAACTGCGCTTAAAAATGGTTATCGACATTTTGACACAGCACAAGCATACAACAACGAACGTGGTGTAGGCGAAGCTATTAAAGAAAGCGGAATTCCTCGCGAGCAGATATGGGTTACAAGCAAATTGTGGCCAACAGAGTATGGAGAGGGCAAAACTCTCGCAGCCATTGACCGCATGTTAGAGCGCATGGGTTTAGAGTATCTTGACCTACTCTATATCCATCAACCTATTGGCGACTATGTTGGTGCTTGGAAGGATATGGAGAAGGCATACGAACAGGGCAAGATTCGTGCATTGGGAATTAGCAACTGCGATGCACGCGAGGAGGCTTTTACGACTATCGTCGAGACGATGAAGATCAAGCCTGCTATCCATCAGATTGAGTGCCACCCTTATGCACAACGTAGGGCTATGCGAGCAAAGCATGAGCCTTATGGCATCGTGACCGAGTGCTGGTTCCCGTTGGGTCATGGAGATAAGAATCTGCTGTCTGACCCTACTATTGGCAAGATAGCACAGAAGCATGGTAAAACCATCGCACAGATTATCATTCGTTGGCACATTGACGAGGGTTTCTCGGTAATTCCCGGTGCGACAAATCCCGAATATATCAAGGAGAATATCTCAATCTTTGATTTCAAACTCGATGCCGAGGATATGGCAACAATGCGTTCGCTGGATCAGGAGAAGCGTTTCTATAATATGTCAATAGAGCAGTTGGAGAATTTCGTACTGAATCGCGCAATTGACAGATAATTAGACTTATAAGAATATAAACAATTAAAACCGTACACAAATGAAAAAGTTTTTGGCAATAGCGATGATAATCGCAGGTGTCTTCACCGTAAATAATGCAATGGCACAGCGTCCTGAGGGCGGTCAGCGCCCCCAGCGTCCGCAGATGGTAAATCATAGCGACACACCCGAGGGTAAGCAGGTACTTGAGCTCTCAAAGCAGATGTGGCAGTGGATGGCCGATAAGGATGCTACAAAGTTGGCTAACCTCTATCACGACAGCGCAGTATTCGTTCACATGGGCGGTGCTTGGGGTAAAGAGCAGGAGGTAGGTATTATCGGCGGTGGTATGATTCACTACAAGCATGCTGATATGCACAACGTATCGGTTCGCTTTGCGGGCGAGGAGTCGGCTATCGTGTTGAGTGACCTGGATCTGCTGGCGGTTGTAGGCGGCAACGAGGTAACCAACCACTTTATGGTAACGGAGAACTATATCAAGGTCAATGGCGAGTGGAAACTCACCGTATTGGCATTCACTAAACTAAATAACTAACCTTATGTCACATAACACTAATCTTACCCCCGCGCAGGGTGGCCGTATAACGGTAATCGATGCGCTACGAGGCTTCTCTCTGTTGGGAGTTATTTTGGTGCACTTCCAGCAGCATTATAGCGTCCATTCAATGGGCCCGTTCAATGAGCATACGCCTATTTTAGCACAATTTAACGATGCAGTATTTTGGTTTGTGCAGAATGTCCTGATGGGTCGATTTATCAATATCTTCGCCTTTTTGTTTGGTATGAGTTTCTTCATTCAGATGGATCGTGCCGCAAAGAAGGGTATTGATTTCCGAGGTCGTTTCCTATGGCGAATGGTTATTCTGTTTGCAATAGGCATCATCGGTTCGGCATTCTATTCAGGCGATATCCTGTCGCTCTATGCAATCTATGGTGTGGTGTTGCTTCTGATTAATCCGCTCAAGAATTGGATGCTGACGGCTTTGGCCGCCCTTATATTGTTGGGTACTCCCAAACTCACAACCTTTGCATACGACAAGATTACAGCACCCCCTGCCGTTGAGCAGGTTGTAGAGGCTCCCGAGCGTCCTCGTATGCCAGAGAATATGGGTGAGCGTCCTAGTGGTGAGCGTCCTCGTGGCGAGCGTCCTCGTGGCGAGCATCCGCCCTTTGTTCCCGAGAGAATTACTTTTGCCAAGAGCGTAGAGAATAACCTTACGCGTGGTGTTACGGAGAAGGTTTCGTACCAATTCCAGGCAACCAATAGAGGTTATATCACGTTGGCAATATTTATCCTGGGTCTTATTGTTGGCCGTCTGCGTTTCTTCGAGACTGCACACCTGCATATGCGCCGTAATCTGATCCTGTTCGCACTCTTCATTGCGGGTAATCTAATCTTCGGATGGCTGGCTAACATCGTAGCACCGGGCATGGATCCGAGTATGTGGTTCTTGCGCTCAGGTCCTCCGACACTGCGAACTATTATGGGTACTGCACTCTTCGATGTCGAGTCGGTATTCTCATCTGCGGCTCTGCTTATGGCATTTGTTATCCTCTATAATATCCCTGCCATTGGCAAGGTGCTCGATGTGCTGGCTCCCTACGGTCGTATGGGTCTGACGAACTACGTTTCGCAGAGTATCATCGGTGCTTGTCTGTTCGCTATGTGGGGTCTTGGCTCAACATTTGGAGCATGGGGATATGCAGAACTTATGATAGTCGGATTGGGTCTTTACATCTCACAGATTATCATCAGCACTATATGGTTGCGCTACTTTAAGTATGGTCCTCTGGAGTGGTTGTGGCGCTCGGCTACTTATCTTAAGTGGCAACCCTTCAAGAAGTAATTTCGCTCATAATATTATAATACCGTCGTCTGCCCGTATGCGTTTCGGGCAGACTTTTTTATGCCTATGCAGT
>JAFOXS010000307.1 GCA_017391665.1 Alistipes sp.
GCTTTATCCTTGCTGAGGATCCCGCGGTGAAGGCAGAGTTCGACTCTACTATGCGTGAGATCATCGCCGCTGCTGGCGAGTTGGGTTCTACAGGTGTTATTATGGTGCCTGCATTTAACTCTCAGAAGCCTTGTATGCCCCACACGCTGGAGACCCGCGAGTATCTGTGCGAGCAGATGCACGAGCTGGGCGAGTATGCTCTTAAGCACAATACTACCGTAATACTTGAGCCTCTGAACCGTCGTGAGTGCCACTATATGCGTCAGGTTGCTGATGCTGCAGCTATCGCACGCGACTCAAAGAGCGAGGGCGTTAAGTGTATGGGTGACTTCTGGCACATGCAGGAGGAGACATCTGACTATGCTGCACTGTGGGCTGCTGGTCCCAAGTATTTGCAGCACGTTCACGTAGCAAGCCGCGGTAACCGTATCATGCCGGGCGAGGATGGTGAGCTGGATGTTTATACTGACGGTATGCGCGCTTTGAAGGAGATGAACTATCCTTACTACGTAAGCTTCGAGTGCGGTACCAAGGGCGATCGTGCACAGACTGTAACAGCGGCTGTAAATCTGTTGCGTGCACAGTGGGAGCAGGCATAATAGCCTGATTGTGTAAAAGAAGAGTGTGTCGGGATGCACTCCCGACTGCTTGTAAAATAAAATTTGCTTATGACCTTACAATGGGGTTATAAACGCGCATTTGTACGTTGTGCCTTGCTCTTTGTGGCGGGCACAGCGTTACAAATCGTATTTGGAGATCTTAATAATGAGTTTCTGCGTTATCCGTGGGGACTCATCATTGCTCTGAATTATCTCTACCTTCTGGTTCTGATTCACTTTCAGAAGGATCGCTGGAAGTGGCTTTCGCAGCTTGCTGACCACTATGCATGTACCTCGGCGTTGGCGTCGATGGTAGTGATGACCATCATCTTTGGCCTTACACGTCAGGATCCTGCAACTGAGGGTCTGGTGGGTACGCTGGGCTTTTCGCGCATGACTTCGTCGTGGGCGTTTAATCTGCTGTTGCTCTATTTTACCACAACTACGGGTCTTGCCGTGATGGAGGACCTGCAGCATATCCGCAAGCGTAGAGTTGCGGCCGTGCTGTCGCATCTGGCAGTCTTTGTGGTGCTTGTGGCCGGTATTTTCGGTAGCGGCGATAAGTTAAGAGTGACGGTCACTCTGCAAAAGGGTACGCCCTCGCATTGGGGCGTGAGCCGAGAGGGCGAGAAGGTTGATATGCCTTTTGTGCTGACACTCGACGAGTTCCGCATGGAGGAGTATGCACCGAAGTTGTACGTTCTGGATGCTATGACCGAACGCTCTTCACGAGAGTTCCTCTCGGTCGAGGAGGTGGGTGTCGAGGCAACCATCGAGGGGTGGCAACTCAGGGTGGTAGAGAATCTCGATATGGCTGGACATATGCCCGAAAGCGATGAGTATCGTGCTATGGAGCATATGGGCGCTGCGCCAGCGGTATATGTACACGCACGCAATGTGCGAACCGGTGTGGAGCGTGAAGGCTGGGTTAGTTGCGGCAGTTTTGTCTTTGAGCCGTCGTATCTCTTCCTTGATGACCGTTTGGCGGTGGCTATGCCACGTCGTGAGGCGAAGCACTACCTCTCGCGCATGAACATTGTAGATGAGGATGGTCAGACGAGGAGTGTTGAGATTGAGGTTAACCATCCTGCCCGCATAGGTGCGTGGCGCATCTATCAGATGGGCTACGATACCGAGCGTGGTCGCTGGAGCGATGTGAGCGTCGTGGAGTGTGTGCGTGATGGCTGGTATTCGGCTATTCATATTGCATTGTGGACTATGCTTGCAGCTGGTGTGGTGATGTTCCTTACGGCGGGTGGCCGTAAGGTAGCAGCCAAGCAAAGAAAGGAGGTAAAGCGATGACGTGGGATCTATTGATATGGTATGCGGCCATTGCCGTGATGTGCTGGGTTGCGGGTGCTGTGCTGGCATTCCGCAGTAGCCGTCGCTGGACAGCTGTGGTAGCTTCAGCAGCGGGCTCGGCAGTATTTATGGCCTTTATTATAGGTATGTGGATAGCCCTCGAACGACCTCCTATGCGTACTATGGGCGAGACACGCCTGTGGTATTCGTTCTTCCTCTCGCTGGCAGGTATAGCGGTA
>JAFOXS010000160.1 GCA_017391665.1 Alistipes sp.
ATCAGGGCAGCCCTTGAGATGGCGCTCGTGTGGCAGGACGACTATGCGTTGCAGATCGAGATGGGCTATCTGCACAATAAGATTAAGGCTAAGCGTGGTGGGGTGGAGTATGACGTAAAGTCGAACGTTATGGAGGTTCCCATCATGTTCTCATACCGAGGTCTGGGTCCGATGCGTTTTAATGTGGGTCCGGTGCTCTCGCTTGCGGCGGCAGCCCGCTACAGCAACGGCATGGAGCGTCTGGAGTTTGGTCGCATGCGATCGACACTGGGTTATACGGCAGGCATTGGCGTTGAGCTGTCGCGCCACCTTGTCATTGATGCTCGTTTTACGGGTAGTTTGGCTCGCAACGACAACTACTTCGAAGGGGTGGAGTTCCGCTCATCGGCCTACTGGGCAACGCTCGGTGTGAATTATCTTTTTTAGGAGTTTATGGAGGCAATAAATAAAGAGATACTTATTGAAGGTGTAGATCCTCGCGAATTGTATGGCGCGCAGGATATCTATTTGGAGCTTATGCGCGAACTCTCGCCCAAGGTGAAGATCGTTGCACGAGGCTCATCGCTCAAGGCACTCGGAGCCAAGCGTGATGTGGATTCGTTCGAACGCAAGATGAATGCTTTGGTGGAGTATTATATCAAGTATGGCCACATCTCGCGCGAGGTGGTCGAGCAGGCCTTCTCGGAAGGGTTGAGCGACAGGGTAGAGCCCAAGGCTGACAAGGATACCATCGTATTCGGTAATAATGGCAACGTCATCCGTGCCCGCACGGTGAATCAACGCCGATTAGTGGAGTTGTACGAGAAGAACGATCTTCTCTTCGCCATTGGCCCTGCGGGTTCTGGTAAGACATATACGGCTATTGCGTTGGCAGTAAAGGCATTGAAGGAGAGAGAGGTGAGACGCGTGATCTTGACTCGTCCTGCTGTCGAGGCGGGCGAGAAACTGGGTTTTCTGCCTGGTGATATGAAGGAGAAGCTCGATCCCTATTTGCAGCCTCTGTACGATGCACTGAATGATATGATCCCTGCTGCCAAGCTGCAGAAGTATTTGGAGGATGGCACCGTGCAGATTGCTCCGCTGGCATATATGCGTGGTCGCACGTTGGATAATGCCTTTGTGATTTTGGACGAGGCGCAGAACACCACACGTTCGCAGATTAAGATGTTCCTTACGCGTATGGGTCGCAACGCCAAGTTTATCGTTACGGGCGACGTGACGCAGATCGACCTTCCGCGCAAGAGCGATAGCGGCCTTACTGGGGCTATGGCTACATTGCAGGGCATCGAGGGTATAGGCATGGTGGAGTTCGATAAGCGCGATATTGTCCGCCATCCGCTCGTTAAGCATATCGTCGAGGCTTTCGATCGTGCCGCAGAGCGTGAGCACGATACTCCTATTGTGAAATTTCCAAAAGAGAATAAATAATAACCAATAAAACCTAAAACTACTATGGATAAGAATTTGGCAGGTTTTTATAACCATTATTTTAAGCCAGCACTTGTATGGAAACATTTTGCTGAGATTTGTAATATTCCCCATCCGTCGGGCAGCGAGGATAAGATTCGCCAGTATCTGGTCGATTTCGCCGTAGCACAGGGCATCGAGCATAAGGTCGATGAGGCTGGTAATGTATATATGGCGAAGCCTGCAACACCGGGCTATGAGGATCGCAAGGGTATTGTGATTCAGGCTCATATGGATATGGTGCCGCAGAAGAATAACGACAAGGAGTTTGATTTCATCAACGATCCCATCGAGGCCTATATCGATGGCGAGTGGGTAACGGCTAACGGCACTACGCTCGGCGCTGACAACGGTATCGGCGTTGCGGCTATTCTGGCCGTTATGGAGGATGACTCGATCGAGCACGGTCCTATCGAGGGTCTTATCACCGCTACGGAGGAGACTGGTATGGATGGTGCTTTCGGTCTTAAGGGTGGCCTGTTGAAGGGCGAGATCCTCTTGAACCTTGACTCGGAGACCGAGGGCGAGTTGTATGTAGGTTGCGCCGGCGGTATGGATGCCAATGTTACGTTGCCCTATGAGGCTGTAGCTGCACCCGAGGGTAAGGCTCTGTGCATTTCGGTTAAGGGTTGCAAGGGTGGTCACTCTGGTATTCAGATCATCTGTCAGCGTGCTAATGCCAATAAGCTGTTGTTCCGTCTGTTGCGTCTTATCGCTAAGGAGTGCGACATGGCTCTCTGCTCGGTTGATGGCGGCGGTTTGCGTAACGCTATTCCTCGCGAGGCTACGGCTACAATCATCGTTCCGGCCGATGCCGAGGCGCAGGTTGTGGCTATGGTTGAGGCATTTGAGAAGACAGTTATCGCTGAGTTTACGGATATCGAGGACTCTATCTCTATTAAGGCCGAGGCTACGACAGCACCCGTCGAGGCTATGCCCAAGTGCGCTGCCGAGCGTTTGATGGCTGCCGTTGTGGCTTGTCCCGATGGCGTTGCAAAGATGTCGGTTGCCATGGAGGGTCTGGTGCAGACCTCAAACAACCTGGCTCGCGTGGTGTCGGACGGTAAGCAGGTTAAGATGCAGTCGCTTATGCGCTCGTCTTCTCGTTCGGAGAAGGAGGCGCTGGGTGACTCGATCAAGGCTGTCTTTGAGCTGGCCGGTGCCGAGGTTGAGCTCTCTGGCTCGTACGATGGCTGGAATCCCAATATGAAGTCGCCCATCCTGAAGGCTATGCTTGAGTCTTACGAGGCTCTCTATGGCAAGTCTCCCGCAGTGATGGCTATCCACGCAGGTCTTGAGTGCGGTATCATCGGTACGAACTATCCCGAGATGGATATGATTTCGTTCGGTCCTACCATCTGCTATCCCCACTCACCCGATGAGAAGGTTGAGATCGCGTCGGTAGAGAAGTTCTACGACTTCCTGCTCCACACACTGAAGAATGCTCCTAAAAAATAGTGCCTAATGCAGGCTGAAGTAAACGATAAATGGTATGTAATCGTCAATCCCGTGGCTGGCTTTGGTCGCGGGCTTGTCGATTTGCCGCATATCACAAAACTCATCCGCGACAACGAGATTCCGCACGAGCTGGTCTTCTCGCAGCATAAGCACCATGTAACCGAGCTTACCGTGCAGGCCGTAAATGAGGGCTATCGTCGCATCATCGTCATCGGTGGTGACGGCACGCTGCATGAGGTTGTCAATGGTCTGTTCATTCAGCAGACAACACCCATCGAGGAGGTTACCGTGGCGGTGATCCCCGTGGGTACGGGCAACGACTGGATTCGTATGTATGGCATCCCGACACACTACTCGGAGGCTATACGCGCCATCCGCGAAGGTCATACGCTGTTGCAGGATGTGGGCGAGGTGCACTACGAGGAGTCGCAGTATGCGCAGGTGCGTTACATGGCCAATGTTGCCGGTGCGGGCTTCGATCCTACGGTGACCAAGCTCTATGAACACTACAAGGCCAAGGGTCGTCGTGGCCGTCATCTCTATGCCGAGGGTAGTGTGCGTAGTTTCTTCCGCTACCACTCTACGGGAGTGAAGGTGTGGATCGATGGCGAGCTGGTACATAAGGATCTTCTGTTCAGTGCAGCTATCGGTATTGGTAAGTACAATGGTGGCGGTACGCAGCAGTTGCCGCTGGCTATTGCCGATGATGGTTTGTTCGACCTTACACTCTATCGCCCTATGCACTGGTGGCAGATTCTCTTCCGTCTGCGCCGACTCTTCAATGGCGATATTTATAGTATCGGCCACGTCAAGCACTATCGCGGTCGTCATATCCGCATCGAATCCACGCCCGATATCATGGTCGAGGTGGATGGCGAGCTGCTGGGCGGTACGCCGCTCGAATTTAAGATTCACCCACGCTGCGTGAGGGTGATTGTCAATAAGGAGTATTTCGAATAACGTATGGGGCTGCCGACAAGTAATCGTGCAGCCCCTGCTGTTGTTAGGAAAAAGGTATATTACATCAGTCGTTATGGTGCGGGTATGATATCCACCTCATCAACTTCGATAACCCACTCGAAGAGTTCATTGGCACACTGTGCCTGCAACTCGGTGATTTTCGATGTGGCCGTCGAGTCGGTGGCTAAGGCCAGCAGGAAGGTCTCCACGGTGGGGAATGTGTTGTCGACCTTCTGCGCCAGGCAACGGTAGAAGTCGCGCTGCTGCTCGTGAGTGAGACGGTCGGGGAGTATGCCCTCGCTCACCAGGTAGCGGTAGGGGAAGATGTGGCGCATGTTGTGAGCATCGGCATTGAGCTCATCGACGATGGCTGTCAGCACAAACATATCGACCGTATCCTGCGCGCCGTCCATCTCGATAAAGGAGGTATATACGGGATATACAGCCTCGATGTCGCCCGTCACGCTATCGGTGAATATCAGAAACTCGGGGTCGGTCAGATCCTGCAGGTATATCATGTCACGATATTGGCGCAGGTTTTCGCGCATGGCTTTTTTCTGTTCGTGGTTCCACTTTGCCTTCTGCGAGCAACTGGTGATGGCCACAAAGGCAAGCAGGATTGATAGTGAGAGTAGAATTTTTTTCATATTGCAACTTTTTTTGAATAATTCTTCCCTCCATGGAGCAAGAGATGTGCCAAAAAAGTTATCTTTGTTCTAAAGCCACGTAAGAAGGATATTATTGCCCTTGGAGAGTATCGGAGCGAAGGAGGGAAATAAAAAAAACGACTGATAAATATCAGTCGCCATGCTCCGCAGAATGTGGAGAATATCGGATTCGAACGCCGAAATTTTTCGGCGAAGCAAAAAGTGGAGAATATCGGATTCGAACCGATGACCTCTTGCATGCCATGCAAGCGCTCTAACCAGCTGAGCTAATCCCCCTTGCTATGGTGCAAATATATGCAGAGAATTTCACTTCTCCAAATCTTCGACCTGAAAACAATCTGTCCGCTGCGTGCCGTGGACAAGAAAAAAAGTAATTTTTTTTCGTTTTTTTGTAGTTTTATGTCGCCATGTGCGTCTAATATAGTGAATGGGTACCCCAAATGAACCAAATCATTAACTTAAAAATGGAGAATTTAGAGAAAGAGTTTACGCGGATGGTCAGCGAACATAAGGACACTATATATATGGTGTGCTATATGTTCTCCAAGGACAATGCCGAGGTGGAGGATCTCTATCAGGAGATTCTTATAAACCTGTGGCGCAGTCTGCCTAAGTTTGAGCAAAGGAGCAGTGTCAAGACCTGGATATGGCGCATCAGTCTTAATACCTGCATCTCGATCGACCGAAAGAAGCGTCGCCGCTCATCGTTACCGCTCGAGCTGGATATTGACCTTTACAACGACTCGGACCGCGACACCAAGCAGATCAAGTTGCTGCACGAGCGCATCAACCGTTTAGGCCCCTTCGACAGGGCTATCATACTGCTCTGGCTGGAGAATATGTCCTATGAGGAGATCGGAGCCATCGTGGGTATATCGGAGAAGAGCGTGTCGGTGAGACTTTACAGAATCAAAGAACAACTTAAAACAATGAAATAGTATGGATACAAGAGATAATATGGAACTTACGGAGCTTCGCGAGCAGGTGGCCCTGTTGAAGGAGAAACTCATGCGTCAGCAGATCATCTCGGAGCAGAACATAATCGCTGCGGCGCAGAAGGGCATCTCACAGCTCAATAAAGCAGGTAATATTTTGGGCATATTTGGCATCTTTGCGGTGGTGTATTGCTCGTGGGCGTTTCATCGTTTTGGATTTAGCGACGGCTTTGTCATTGGAACAGCCATATTCCTTGCTGTTTGTGCAGCGGTGACTATCTATGCTCATTGGGGAATACGCTCGATAGATGTTGCTAATGGAAATCTGGTTGATATATCACAGCGACTGATTAGTTTTCGTAAGATCTATAGCAATTGGCATCTATTCGCTGTGCCTGCGCTCCTGGTGTGGTGCTACTTCCTTTATCAAGATGCACAACGTATGCTGGATAATGCTGAGTTTTTTCTTATTGGAGGATGTGTGGGTGGTCTGATTGGTGCCGTAATCGGCTTGAAAGCTCACTTCAAGGTCATTCGTGATACCGACAAGGTGCTGAAGAATATCAGCGAACTGATGCAACAGAAAGAGTAATTCTTATAACATAGTTAATAAAAAGCGACCCCAATGCTGGAGTCGCTTTTTTTGTATCTAAGGTGGCTCGCCACCACTATATCAAGGACAAAAAAAGCCCTCCCCGATGGGGAAGGCTTTACATATATATCGGTAACGCGATTACTTACCCATGTAACCCTTGATATAGTGGTGGTGAGAACCGTAGCGGTTGAACGCAGCCTCATCCAAGGCCTCCTGTGCAGAGGGGTGAGCAACAGAGATGATAAGGCGTGCACGCTCCTGAAGGCTCTTGCCATAGAGATCAACAGCACCATTCTCAGTTACAAACCAGTGGATGTGGTTACGAGTGGTTACAACACCTGCACCCTCGTTCAAAGCATCAGCGATCTTTGATACACCCTTGTTGGTGATTGAAGGCATAGCGATAATTGCCTTACCACCCTTCGAGAGTGAAGCACCATATACAAAGTCAACCTGACCACCTACGCCAGAGTAGAACTTGCGACCGAGTGAGTCGGCACAAACCTGACCTGTGAGGTCAACCTGCAATGCAGAGTTGATAGCTGTAACCTTATCGTTCTTGGCGATGATGTATGGATCGTTGGTGTAACCTACGTCCTTCATCAATACTGCTGGGTTGTCGTCGATGAAGTTGTAAACATCGTTAGAACCCATCAAGAATGTAGATACCATCTTACCCTTGTCGATGTTCTTTGCCTCGCCGTTGATAACGCCTGCGCGTACCAATGGCAATACGCCGTCAGCGAACATCTCGGTGTGGATACCGAGGTTCTTGTGACCGCCCAGCTGTGCCAATACAGCGTTAGGAATAGCACCAATACCCATCTGGAGTGTAGCACCATCCTCGATGAGAGCTGCACAGTGCTTACCGATAGCAACCTCAACCTCGTTTGGCTCTGAGAAGTGAGCCTCCTCCAGTGGCTGGTCATCCTCAACGAAGAGATCAATCTTCGACATTGGGATCATAGCATCACCGAACGCACGTGGAACGTACTTGTTCACTACTGCGATAACAGTGTCAGCACACTCAACAGCTGCCAATGTAGCATCAACAGATGTACCGAGTGATACGAAGCCGTGCTTGTCAGGGCGTGATACCTGAATCATTGCTACGTTGCAAGGAACAGCACCAGAACGGTACAACTTCTGTGTCTCTGACAAGAATACAGGGATGTAGTCAGCATAACCTGCCTGTGTAGTCTTACGAACGTTACCACCCACGAAGAATGAATCGAGCTGGAATACGCCCTCGAACTCTGGCTCTGAATAAGGAGCTGGACCCTCGGTGTGGAGGTGGTGGATATGAACATCCTTCAACTCGCCCGCACGACCACGATCGCACATAGCCTTAATCAAGCACTGTGGAGCAGATGCCACTGAACTGAGGTGAATATGATCACCTGACTTGATCACCTTAACAGCCTCTGCTGCTGTTGTAAATTTTACCTGTGTCATTTTTAATTAAGTTTGTAGTTTGATATTTAGTTCTTACGTTTTACCTCAACCTGCTCGTAACCCTCGACGATATCACCCACGCGGATGTCGTTGAATGACTCGATGTTAAGACCGCAGTCCTGACCGATGGTTACCTCCTTCACATCGTCCTTGAAACGACGCAATGAGCCGAGCTTACCTGTGTAGATTACGATACCGTCACGAATCACGCGGATAGGAGTGTTGCGCTGCAACTTACCCTCACGAACGATACAACCTGCTACGGTACCAACCTTTGAAATCTTGAAGGTCTCCATAACCTCGATAGAGCAGCAGATAACCTCCTTCATAACAGGCTCCAACATACCCTCAATCGCATCCTTGATATCGTTCACCGCATCGTAGATGATAGAGTACAAACGAATCTCAATCTCCTCCTTCTCGGCAGTCTTACGAGCCGCAGCTGATGGACGCACCTGGAAGCCTACGATGATGGCGTTAGATGCAGTAGCGAGCAATACGTCCGACTCAGAAATCTGACCTACGGCAGCGTGGATCACATTCACCTGAACACTCTCCTTTGAGAGCTTGATCAGAGAGCCTGACATAGCCTCAACAGATCCATCCACGTCACCCTTAACGATGATATTAAGCTCCTTGAACGAACCGATAGCGATACGACGACCAATCTCATCCAGAGTGATGTGCTTCTGGGTCATAATACCCTGCATACGCTGCAACTGCTCACGCTTGTTGGCAATCTCACGAGCCGAGCGGTCATCCTCCATTACATTGAAGCTATCACCTGCCTGTGGTGCACCGTTAAGACCCAGCACCTGAACAGGAGTTGATGGACCTGCCTCCAGCACCTTCTTACCGTTCTCGTCGAACATAGCCTTCACACGACCTGTGTATGTACCCGAAAGCAATACATCACCGATACGCAATGTACCGCTCTGTACCATAATAGTAGCAACATAACCGCGACCCTTGTCCAGAGTTGACTCAATCACGCTACCCTGAGCCTTCTTGTTTGGATTAGCCTTCAGGTCGAGCATCTCTGCCTCCAGAAGCACCTTCTCCAACAATTTGTCGAGATTCATACCCTTCTTTGCCGAGATATCCTGGCTCTGGTACTTACCACCCCACTCCTCAACGAGGTAGTTCATCTGTGCCAACTGCTCCTTGATATGCTCTGGGTTAGCTGCTGGCTTATCAATCTTGTTGATAGCGAACACCATAGGTACACCCGCAGCCTGTGCGTGGTTGATAGCCTCTACGGTCTGTGGCATCACGCTGTCGTCAGCCGACACGATGATGATGGCAACATCGGTAATCTTCGCACCACGCGCACGCATCGCTGTAAACGCCTCGTGACCTGGGGTATCGAGGAAGGTAACCTTCTGACCGTTGTAGTTCACCGAGTAAGCACCGATGTGCTGGGTGATACCACC
>JAFOXS010000132.1 GCA_017391665.1 Alistipes sp.
CCGAGGGCGAGGAGTTCAAGCCCTACGCTCGTGGCGAGAATCTGGCTCGTGGCTGGGCATTCCCCGGCAAGGCTGGCTTGCAGCACAGAATCGGTGGTCTGGAGAAGGATCATCTGCGTGGCACAATCTCATATGAGCCCGCAAACCATCAGGAGATGACTCGCACACGTGCTGCGAAGGTTGCACGCGTTGCCGATGAGTTGCCCACACCCGAGATTATGGGCGCAGCAGATGCTGATGTATTGGTTATCGGCTGGGGTGGCACAAAGGGTCACTTGGAGGCTGCCGTAAAGGATCTGCAGGAGGAGGGCAAGAGCATTGCACACCTGCACTTCAACTACCTGAATCCTCTGCCCCATGGCGTGGAGGAGCTCCTGAAGGGTCACAAGCACCTGCTTGTATGCGAGCTTAATGAGGGTCAGTTTGCCGCATACCTGCGTCAGAACTTCCAGTCGTTCACATTCGAGCAGTACAACAAGACCGAGGGTCAGCCCTTCACACTTGTTGAGCTGAAGGAAAAGTTTTATTCACTCTTATAAGTCACTTTAGTTATGGCAGATTATAAATACACACCCGCTGATTTCAAAAGCGACCAGATGGTAAAGTGGTGCCCGGGTTGTGGCGACCACGCAATCTTGAACGCCGTTCAGCGCGCCATGCCCGAGGTGGCTGACGCGTTGGATATTCCCCACAACAAGTTCACATTCGTGTCGGGTATCGGTTGCTCGTCACGTTTCATCTACTACATGAAGACCTTTGGTTTCCACACAATCCACGGCCGTGCAAACGCTGTGGCTACAGGTATCAAGGTGGCAAACCCCGACCTCTCGGTATGGGTATGTTCGGGTGATGGCGACTCGCTCGCTATCGGTGGTAACCACTTCATCCACGCTATTCGTCGTAATGTGGACCTGAATATGATCCTCTTCAACAACGAGATCTATGGTCTGACGAAGGGTCAGTACTCACCCACCACCAAGCTGGGTAAGATCACCAAGACCTCACCCTACGGCACCATCGAGAAGCCCTTTACTCCGGGCGAGTTGGTGATCGGCGCCAAGGGTACATTCTTTGCACGCACCATCGACGCCGAGGTTATGCTCACGAAGGATTGTCTGGTGGCCGCCGCTAAGCATAAGGGAATGTCGGTTGTGGAGGCACTGGTAAACTGCGTTATCTTCAACGACAAGACACACGCTGCATTTGCTGGCGACAAGGCTACTCGCACGGAGAACACCATCACATTGCGCCACGGCGAGAAGATGCTCTTTGGCAAGGACAACCAGAAGGGTCTTGTATTTGAGGATATGCGTCTGAAGGTCGTAACCATCGGCGAGGATGGCTACACCGAGGATGACGTACTCACACACGATGCCCACTGTCAGGATACTACACTGCACTCGATGCTGGCTGCCATGAAGTGGCCCGAGTACCCCGTAGCAGTAGGCGTAATCCGCGAGGTGGAGGATGAGAACGTTTACGACAAGAAGGTTCAGGAGCAGGTAGAGGCAGTGAAGGCCTCATCGAAGATTAGCTGCATGGACGATCTGTTGCGTTCGGGCGAGACCTGGGAGATTTAATTCCCACATATATAAATAAGAATAGGCTGCAAACGGATGTTTGCAGCCTATTTTCTATTTCAGGAAGTGTATCTTACGATTCGAGCGCAGAGAGTCCGACCCCTCACGCTCGACAATGCCCGTCACCACATCGGCAGCATCGTGCCAGCGGTTGGACTGGAAATCACGACGATACGACACCAGATGGGCATACAATTCGGGCCATCGTTGTGCCCAGCCACGAGGAAATCGCAGCAGATGCAACACCGTAGCCGAGTGCGAGAGGATGCGTGCCTGCTTGTTACCGCTCTGGTGAAACCACTCCACCTTGACGCGAGGAGCCAACCGCTGCACGGCACGGGCAAAGCCTCGACCGCCATTATTGCTCTCCACCGAGGCAGAGCGCACCTCACTGCGAGTGAGCATATCGGCAACAAGCCGCTCGGTGACCTCCATAGGTTCGCGCGAATAGACTGTATCGAGAATATATATCACTCCATCGGCATCCACGGCATAGGATATTGAGCAGAGGTAGTCATCGCCCTCATCGGCCGTATCGGTGTAGTTGGCTCGGCGAACAATATGGTCGGGCAGAGAATCCCACTCCGCAAAGGCATCGCCATAGAGCTGACCTCCGCGCGACGAAGGACGTCCCTGATACATAGCCTCAAAACGTACGGGATCGAGTCGGCGTTTCTGCTCAAGCAGAGCCACGCTCTGACGCTCGGGCCACAGAGCCTCACCCGCCTGACGAGGGTCAATATCGGTCGGAGAGCCCGTCTTTACAGCCTCCAGATTAAGGTGCAGCCAGCCATCACCTACACGCTCCACATCCTCCCACGACTCCATATCCACAACACGCTCCATCGAGCGCAGCGAACCGATGAGATCCTCCTCGTGCCAGCGAGTGAAGACTATGAGTTCCTGCGACGTGTTGTGCATACGGGTCTTCACAACCGATGTGTACCACTCCCAGCAGTTCTCGCGCACGATAGGCGAATTGGCCTCCATGGCATCCTTATAGAGGTCGTCGAGAATAAAGCAATCGACACGGTTACCCGTAAGCGATCCCTCCCTGCCCACCGAAAGCAGGCCTCCATCGTAGCCGACAATCTCCACCTCGTCGGCTGTGCGGATATACTGCGGAGGGCGACCGCCCTGCTTGATACTCGTTTCGGGGAATAGCTCGCCATACTCCCTGCACTCGAGGATACGCTGCACACGGCGGTTAAACTTCGAAGCGAGCATCGACGAGTAGGAGGCAATAGCGATACGCATGTCGGGATTCAAGCCCAGCATATAGGCCGGCAGCAGAGTGCTTGCACCTACGCTCTTGCCATGCTGTGGCGGCATGGTGACAATAAGGCGTCGCAGATGCCCTCGGGCAAAAAGTTCCAGCAGACGGTAGTAGCGGCCATGAAACGCCTGCATATCAAGGAAGGGATAGACCTCCCGCGAAAAGTCGGTAAATGAGATAGTATTCATAACTCTTGTTTTAGATATTCACGTAGTGTGTTAAATGAAAAATCGTTGAGCACCTCGCCCTGGGGGAGCATTGTGTGAAACTCCCACCACACGGGAACTACATCCGAGATTAGTCGCACATCACCCTCCTCACGCCTATGCGTGTGGTGATAAACGACGGCACTTAGCAGCATATGGCAAACGGTCTGGTCGTGCTCAAATTCCAGCCTGCCCGAGAAGTAGTCACCATCGCCAAAACGGGAACGCAGACGGTCGGCCACCTCAAGATAAAGTTGATCAGAAACCTCATACATAGTTGAAAATGTTTAATTTTTGATTGTTTTTGTTTGTTTATTTAAAATAAATTGCTTAACTTTGTCACTGCAAATATAGTTTAGTAATTGAATTTTAATACTTGCAAGTACAAATTTTTAATATAAAATTTTCTGATAATTTTCTTATGGGCGGTAGAATCAAACTAATACGCAAGGAGCTGAAAATGACACAAGAGCAACTTGCTCAGCGACTTGGCATCGGCAAAGCAGCTCTTTCAATGATCGAGACAGGCAAGAGTGGACTCTCGTCGCGCAACAAAAATATATTGATTCAGGATTTGAACGTCAATCCCGACTGGCTCGAAAACGGCAAGGGCAACATGTTCAATGCCGACCCTGCGCTGAACTCATTCCGACTGAGAACCGACAACACACTTCCGATGCAGAGCGTACCTCTCTACTCAATCGAGGGCACCGCAGGCCTTGTGCCTCTGTTCAGCGAGCAGAACGAGACCAAACCCGTAAACTTTATCCACATCCCCAATCTGCCCAAGTGCGATGGTGCGATATATGTGTCGGGCGATTCGATGTATCCGCTACTGAAGAGTGGCGACATTGTTCTCTACAAGCAGCTGCACAATATTGAGGATATATTCTGGGGCGATATGTATCTGCTCTCGATCGATCTTGATGGCGAGGAGTACATCGTCGTGAAGTACATACAGAAGTCCGATCGCGAGGGCTACGTGAAGCTGGTGAGCCAGAATCCCCACCACGCCGACAAAGATATTGAGATAAGCCGCATACGCGCCATTGCCCTTGTCAAGGCAAGTATCCGCATGAACTCCATACGATAGACGATGAAACCAAAGTCGATATACCACATCATAGCCATATTTACGGCCATCGTATGGGGTGCAACATTTGTATCGTCGAAGGTATTGCTCGAGGCGGGCTTCACCCCCTCACTGATAATGGTGATACGCTTTAGCATGGCCTACCTATGCCTGCTACCCTTCTGGCGAGGGAAGCTGTTTTGCGACAACGTGCGCGACGAGCTGATGATGCTACTGCTGGGCGTGTCAGGCGGCTCGCTATACTTCCTTCTGGAGAACTCTGCACTGCTATACACGCAGGCATCGAATGTGGCCATAATCATTGCGGCAACACCGCTGCTCACAACGCTGGCCGTGCAGTTTGTCAGCCACCAGGAGCAGGCCTCGAAGCGTTTCTACGCATACTCGCTGCTGGCTATGGCAGGTGTAGCGCTGGTTGTATTCAACGGCGAATTCATCCTTAAGCTCAACCCATTGGGCGACCTGCTCACGCTCGGCGCCTCGATCATGTGGGTCATCTATAGCATTGCCTTTCTGAAAATGGAGGGCCGCTACCATCCGCTGATGATCACCCGCAAGATTTTCTTCTATGGCGTGCTGACGCTCGCACCCTATATGTTCTACGAGGGATGGGATATAACATGGGCGGCATTTGCCAATCCGGTGGTTGTAGGCAACCTGCTCTTCCTCGGTATCGTGGCATCGCTCATATGCTACTGGTCGTGGAATATGGTTCTCGAGAAGCTGGGCGCAATAAAGGCTACGAACTACCTCTACCTGAATCCGATCGTGGCGCTCATCACCTCATGGATAGTGCTCAACGAGCGCATCACCGCCCTGGCTCTGCTTGGCACGGCGCTGATTCTTACGGGAATGTACATGGCACAGAAGAAATAAAAAAGAAGGCTGCTAACTCGAAAAGTTAACAGCCTTTTTTATCGAACAAAGCACTGCGCGGAGCTATCTAAGTTGCATTACCTCCTTTATTCCCAGCTCATCATACATTTGCTGCA
>JAFOXS010000222.1 GCA_017391665.1 Alistipes sp.
ATGTTACCCTTTTTGAACAGGGTCTGTTCGATGTAGTATGACACAGCGGAAAAGAAGATGGGCACGCCATTTGTGGCGTGTTGTGTCGGTAGATATAACGGCAAAATGGTAACATCATGCCCCGCCTTGATTAGAGCCGAAGCCTGCAATGAGTCTCTAAAGCAGTTGCCGCAGTAAAACGAGTCGCCTGCACTGGGGCTAATGATCAATATTTTCATAGTCGCTTATTGTGTAATCTATTTAGGAGAGCTGTGAAAAATCGCCTGCAACAACCGTTACCATATCCTCTTCGGTGAGGTAGCGTTGTGCCAGCGAGAGCAACTCGTCGGGTGTGGTCTGGCGTATGCGTTGCAGGTTCTCCTCTATCTGGTGATTGTCAAAACCGCACAGTATATTCTCGGTCGTAACATCGGCAATACCGAACGGGCCATCCAGAATGCGCATCATCTCACCTGCCATAATATTCTTTACGAGCAGTAACTCCTGCTCCGGTATCTTCTCCTCGCGCAGGCGCTCAATCTCGTATGCGATTTGTCGCAGGGCCTCGTCGGTAACCTCAGCGCCTACCTGTGTGGCGATGGCAAGGTAGCCCGTATGCTGGAAATTGACCATTGCCGAGAATACGCCATATGTGAATCCGTTGCGCTCGCGTAGATTCTGCATCAGACGAGAACCGAAATAACCTCCAAGTGCGGTGGCCAGCACCTGCATCGGCACGAAATCTTCGTGCGTGCGAGCAAAGAGCAGGCGACCCATGCGGATGGATGATTGCAGAGCGCCGTCGTGTTGTATGCGTACGTTGTGCTTAGTATCGAATGGCGGCAACGACATGGCGTCACATTTTTGTGAGGTGTGTATCTGCTCTGCTATTGACTTGATGCGCTGCAGGACATTGTCGTTTATAGCTCCGCTGCATACAACTATGCAATTATCTGCCGTGTAGCAACGCTGATAGTGCTCCATGATATTCTCGCGACTAAGCGATGAGTATTCATCCTCGGAGTATGATATGCCATAGGGGTGGCTGGCGCCAAATATGGCGTGTGCAAAATTCTCGCGAGCTATGGTCTCCACCTTACGGCGCTCGATCGAGAGTTGCTGGCGACGCTTGTCGCGATATGTGGCAACCTCCGCATCGGGAAAGGTGGGGCGCAGGATGACCTCCTCAATGACTTCAGCGGTCTGGGGAAAGAATTTCGACAGGGCGCAGAAAGTTATATAGGAGTAGTCGCGGTCGATGTTGATATCGAAATATGAGCCGTAGTAGTCGAGTCGCTCTGCAATCTGCTGCGAAGTCATATTCAGGCTGCCCTCGGCCAGCATATTGGCTGTGGCCGAAGCGGTGAAGGGGTGGTGCTGGGTTATCGTGCCTGCATGAAAGACAAACGATACACGCACAACCTCATACTCCGGGCAGTCAATAGCATAGATCGGAGTGCCGTTCGAGGCGGTATGCTTTACGGCCTCGGGAACTGTTATCGTGGTCGGTATTGTGAGTGGTGGCTGTCTCATTTTGCTGCTCTGTAAATTAGTGTTGATGCGTTCTCTGGGCGGAAAATGCGTGATGAGAAGTCGGCTACATCTGCGGCCGAGAGCGAGCGGTAGATCTCCACCTCGCGATTGATTAGCGGCAAATCGCCAATCATCTCGTAATAACCCATATTCATCGCCTTGTTCATTACGTTGAGTTCGCCAAAGAGGGTGTTAGCTTCAAATTTGTTCTTCACCTTCTCGATCTCATATTCGGAGATATTTCCTGCCTGCAGGTCGGCTATCTCCTCCCATATTGCTGCCTCGGCATCAGCCTCCGACGTGGAGGGAAGCAGTTGTCCCGTGAAGACAAACATTCCGCGATCGAGATCTCCCGATATGTAGGCATTGGTGCTGGCAAACAATCTTTTACGCTTGATGAGTCGCTCGTAAAGACGTGCCGAGTCACCGCCAGCCAGCAGGTCGGATGTCATATCGCCAAGAAAGAAGTCGCGCGAAAGACGCTCGCCCATCTGGAAGGCGATGGTGATGGTTGTGGCGGGAACATCGCGCTCCACCTCTTTGCGGCGGGCTGCCGTTTGCGCTGGTTCGGGCGCAATGGCGGGGATTGCATAGGGCTTATCCTCTATGTTGCCAAACCACTTCTCTGCCAGTTCGAAAACCTCCTGCGCTTCGATGTCGGCCGATACCGAAAGTATGGCATTGGAGGGGTGGTAGAAGCGCTGGTAGAAATCGCGAATCTCCTCAGCGGTGGCCTGCTCGATGTGTTCGGGTGTAAGTCCGATGGTCGCCCAGCGGTAGGGGTGGGTGGTATATACCATGTCGCGCAGCAGCATATTCTGGTCGCCATAGGGTTGGTTGAGGTAGCGCTGGCGGAACTCCTCGACAACGACACGTTTTTCAATCTCGATGGCCTCAGCCGAGAGGTTGAGACCCGTCATGCGGTCGCTCTCGAGCCATAGTGCAGTCTCGATGTTGGCCGTAGGCAGGGTGATGTAGAAATCGGTATAGTCGTTGTTCGTAAAGGCATTGTTCTCGCCACATGCCATCTGTACCGGTGTGTCGAAGTCGGGCACCTGGTGTGTGCCGCGAAACATCAGATGCTCAAACAGATGTGCCAGACCCGTGCGGGTGGGCGATTCGTTGCGTGCTCCGACCTTATATAGCAGATTGACTGCGGCCATGCGTGATGCGCGATCGCGGTTGGCTATAACGGTCAAGCCGTTTTTTAGCTGTATTTTATCGTACGTAATCATAATTGTATGCAAACATACACAATAATGAGTGAAAAAACAAGAACGTGTCTAATAAGGTGATTTCTGCGTTATACTCGCCATCGCAATCCTCATTTACGATTCAGTAAACTGCGGTTGCTTAGGTCTCGAAAGCCTTGAAATCACTCTTTTTATACACGTTCTAAAAGAATTGGGGCTGTTAACACTCTTGTTAGACAACCCCTCGATTCTTAATTTATAGCTGACTGCGATCCATTACTCGCCATGCAGGGTGCACCTCGTTGTTCTGGTGTGCTGCTTTGCGTACGCGCTCATAGAAGAAGTTGAGTATGGCGTTTGAGTCGCCGGCAAATGCTGGATCCTTCATCTTCTCATCAAACTCGGCCTTGAGTGCAGGATCTTTGGCCAGCAATTCACGGCCCTTCTCCTCCATGTAGCCCAGACGAATCCAGAACTCGTTTGTGGGCTGCAATACCTGATTGAAGAATCCCCAGTACACAAGTGAGCCGGGCGCTGAAGGCTCCAGAAGCCATGCGGCGATGCGAGCCGAGGGCTGGTTCATGTCGATAAGAATACTGCCTGCAGGGTATTCCAACGTCTCGGTCTGGGTGGTATAGTCGGTCTTGACAACGGGGATACGGCCCTCGCTCTGACGCGGAGAGAACGTGGCGCCATGTAGCGGTAGGTCTCAACCTCAATCTTCTTTGGCTCGGTCAGACGAGTGTATTTGATGTCGTGCAGGTCGAATAGCTCAATCACATCCGTCCACTGTGGCATAAAGATATAAGCCTCGG
>JAFOXS010000144.1 GCA_017391665.1 Alistipes sp.
CGTAAAGAGTCGCTGGAAAGCCTTTGGCTATGGCGTAGGCTCAGGTATTGTGGAGCCGCTGGCAGGATTGGTGACAATCCTTTTGATAGATCTGCTGCAACCTGTCTTGCCCTATCTGCTGGCCTTTGCTGCCGGCGCAATGATATATGTTGTCGTGGAGGAACTTATTCCAGAATCACAGAGCGGCCGTCACTCCAATGTGGCGACCATAGGTGTGGCTTTGGGTTTTGCGCTGATGATGATGCTCGATGTGGCCTTAGGCTAAAGCCTCAGCCTGCAGTAAGCGGCGCTTAATCTCTGCGCCAGAGTGATAGTTGCCTATACCTCCCGATGAGGGTAGTATGCGGTGGCACGGCACAACAACGCTTATGGGGTTACACCCCACGCTGGTGGCAACAGCTCGTACTGCTCTCCCGTGACCAGCCATAGCCGCAAGTGCGGAGTAGGTCATCGTCGAACCATATGGTACCTTAAGCAATGCGCGCCATACATCATGGCGAAAGCGGGTGCCAGCAAGCAGTATGCGACGTGGTGGTGTCGATGTGGGATCCTCTTGACGGCTGGTAAGGGTATATGTAGCGCAAGGGAAGAGTCTTCGTAGCTCTCTCAAAGCAACATCGCGAGTAAGATACTGGGTGAAGGTGGCGTAGCATAGCCAGCCGTTGCACCATGCAGTGAGCATCTCGCCATATGGTGTAGAGGAGAATGAGTACTCAATTTTGCGAATCTCGTTGCGCTTGGTTGTAAATACTATTACCATAGTTACTCCGTTGTCTGCTGTCGTGAGCGTACGGCTGCGATAAGCTCGTCGGCATCGCGGCATGAAACATATATTCTCGAATCGTAGATGTCGGTAATCTCGACAAAGTTATTCCATTCGGACGAGTAAATCGTAATTACTTCAAACTCCTTCAGATCGAAGAATTTTCCGTAATAGCCACAAAATCCAGAACTTCCGAAGAGCAGCATGGTCCAGCGCAGGCGGCGGTTGCTCACCTTGCGTATGCGGCTAATCTCCTGTAAGTCGATTTCGGTGATGTCGAATACGCACTGAATCTCCAGCTTATTGTCAAGCAGGATTATGCGTCGCGGGATGGAGAGTATCATCAGAGCAAAGATAGCCATCACAAAAGATACGAACCACGCCGAAAAGAATCCACCCATGTAGAGCATATAGAGCAATACCGCTCCGCCCGCACAGAGTACCAGTGCGAGGATGGAGACGATGATGGTCCGACGATCGAAATGGTATCTAAAGCTACTCCTCATCTTGAGCCTTGATTATGGCTTCGGCAATAATCATATCTGCCGGTGTTGTAATCTTTATATTCTCGCGTTCGCCCTCCACAAGAGTAATCTTCTCTCCGGCCATCTCAACTACCGAAGCATCATCGGTAAATGCCGCACTGAATGGCTGCTCGTAGGCCTTGAGTAGTGTTGCGGCCTGGAATACCTGCGGTGTCTGCACTATGCGCAACGTCGAGCGGTCGATGATATGCGAGCCCTCGCCCTCCACTACACGATATGAGTCGGGCGGTGCTACAACGGGGATTACGGCCGGATGCTGTTCGGCCTCAAGCATAAGGCGGATAATCAACTTTTTTGATGCCAGTGGGCGTACACCGTCATGAATGCCGATATACTCCACATCCTGACTCAGAGCCAGCAAGCCGTTGCGTACGGAATGGAAACGCTCCTGCCCGCCGAGAGCAATCCTGTGCTCCGCAACCTCAAAACGTGCCGCTATATTTCGCCATAGCTCTACATGCTCCTTGGGCAATACGACAACAATCTCTGCTGCGGGCAGAGCCTCGTGTATGCGATTTATCGAACGAGCCAGTATCGGCTCATTGCCCAGCATCATGAACTGCTTGGGCAGGGTAGCTCCCATGCGACGGCCCGAGCCGCCGGCAACGATTATTACTCCTCTTTTTGCCATATAAGTTTCTTGCCGAATCCGAGTGTGTTGTCAGTAAGTTTCATCATCTTAGCCTCCAGGCGCCATAGCGAGAGATCTGCCACGGCAGCATAGGGAAAGGCCTTGATATAGGTGAGGCGGTCGCCATCCCTGGCCTCTACGGCTTGTCCCGTGATCTGCAGCCCCTGCACCTTGCCTACGGTACGTGTCTCAAGAACGATGGATGCCGCCACTGCACTGTTCTGCAGCATCATCTGTCCGTGATGGGTCGTAGAGTCGGTGGTAAATATGAATGCCGCCGATTCTGTGTCGTATGCATAAAAACAGTTGCAGCAGTATGGCTCGCCATCGAGTGTTGAGGTAGCAAGCGTCAGTACATGATGCTTCGAGATGAAACTTTTGATCTTCTTATCTACATTCATATCTACTTCTTTTCTGAAGTTGCTGTTGAGGCCGTGCTGTCGGCTGCCACCGGCTCAAGGCTCGTTACTATCATATCGGGCGAAGCTGTGCCATTGAGCTCGGCAACGATACGGTCGCGGATTTGCTCAAATGCAGCTTTGTTCTGCTCGGCGATAGGCTCTGCCGGCTCCTGCGGAACCTTCAGAGGGTCAATGTTGACTCCATTCTTCCATATTCTGTAGTCCAGGTGCGGGCCTGTCGATGTACCCGTACTGCCCACATATCCAATCAGATCACCCTGCTTTACGCGAGTGCCCTTGTTGATGCCCTTTGCAAAACCACGCAGATGCAGATATCCCGTTTCGAGGTTGCCGGCGTGCTTGATGCGGAGCGTGTTGCCACCACCGCCACTCCAGCCCTTGAACGAAACGACGCCATCGGCTACAGCATGTACGGGAGTACCCGAAGGAGCGGCATAATCTACACCAAGGTGAGCCCTATACACTCGATGCACGGGATGCAAACGCGAGTGCGAGAATCGCGAACTGATGCGGGTGAACTTCAGCGGAGCCTTCAGCAGCTGCTTGCGCAGTGACG
>JAFOXS010000157.1 GCA_017391665.1 Alistipes sp.
TTGATGTCGCACACCTTCACGGCCTCCTCGGGCATGGCGGCAACATATGCCTCGATGGTCTTGCGAGTCACCTCGCTACGCTGCGCCAGCGTGCCGAAGCACACAACAGCGGTATGCTTTGCCAGCTCCTCCATCTCCGCAGTAAAGGGGATGTTGTCCCATGCTGCACCCTCGCGGATATCGTACTGGGGTATACCCTGATCGTCAAGCGTCACATCTACCGTACCCGTGGGATAGGGAACAGTGTGAAGAGTTGCATCCAGACCCTTCTCCTTGATTGCTGAGCGAATCTCCTCGCCCAGAGCATCGTCACCCACTGCACTAATCAGATATGCCGGCATACCGCACTGTGCTACATGGTGTGCAAAATTGGCAGGGGCACCACCCAGTTGCTTACCCTCGGGGAGCATATCCCACAACACTTCGCCAAGACCTACTACGAACATTTTATTTGTAAGATCCATCTTTTTTCTATTTTTATTGTTAATTACTTTTACGCTCAAAAAACCGGAATTAAAGAAAACTCCGCATTTTACCGATACAAATATAGAAAAGTGTTTTGTTAATCGCAAAAATAAATTTTGTTATAGGCGTGGGTTGTAGTATATTTGCAGAAAGAATATTGCCATGAAGCAGTCAACGAAGATAGACTACGAGCATTACGACTCGCTGCAAGATTTACCCGCGCAGGACTATGCCCTCGTCCAGGCGGCAAGAGCAGCAGCCGAGTCGGCTCATGCGCCCTACTCCCACTTTAAGGTTGGTGCAGCGGCACGGCTTTGCAGCGGAGATATAATCTCGGCGGCCAACTGCGAGAGCGAGGTCTTCCCATCGGGCATGTGTGCCGAGCGCTCGCTCATCTACTTCCACACAAGCAACCACTCTGACGACAAGATCGAGGCTCTGGCCATCGTATCCTCTCCCTCGGAGCGCGAATGCTACCCCTGCGGGGCATGCCGACAGGCGTTGCTCGATGCCGAAATGCGTCAGCAAAACCCCATACGCATCATTATGGCAAGCGACAGCACGGCAACGGTGGTGAAGAGCGCCGAGGTACTGCTACCCTTTACATTCAAACTTTAGACTATGATACACCCAAAAGATATACTCTACGAGGATAACCACCTGATAGTGGTAAACAAACGCTGCGGCGATCTGGTACAGCCCGACCGTGAGACGGATGAGGCACTGGAGAATGATATTAAGGCAATGATCAAGGTCCGCGACCACAAGCCCGGGGATGTTTTTCTGGGCGTGGTGCATCGCATCGACCGCCCCGTAAGTGGTGCTGTGCTCTTTGCCAAGACATCGAAGGCGCTCACACGTCTGAACGAGATGATCCGCACGGGCGAGATTCACAAGACCTACTGGGCCATTACCGAGGCGCGCCCCCAGATGGAGGAGGGTTCGCTCACACACTACATCGTGCGCGATGGCCGCACCAACCGTTCACGTGCCTACGACAAGCCCAAAGCCGATGGCAAGAAGGCTATGCTCAACTACCGCGTGCTGGGTTGCTCGACACGCTACACACTTGTGGAGGTAGAGCTGCTCACGGGACGTCATCACCAGATACGTGCCCAGCTCTCGAAGATAGGCTGTCCGATCAAGGGCGATTTGAAGTATGGAGCCAAGCGTTCGAACCCCGACGGTGGCATATCGCTGCACTCACGCCGTGTGGAGTTCATGCACCCCGTACGCAAGGAGCCTATTTCAATCACGGCACCTGCGCCAAAGGATAATCTGTGGGAGTTTTTTGAAACGATGTAACGATGAGACTACTTATTCAGCGTGTAGCCGAGGCTTCGGTTACAATCGAGGGCCATATACACTCTCAGATCGGGAAAGGTCTTTTGGTACTGGTGGGCATCGAGGAGGCCGACTCTCAGGAGGATATCGACTGGCTTGTGGGCAAGCTTCTGCGCCTTAGAATCTTCGACGATGAGGCGGGGGTAATGAATCTTGACGTGCAGCAGGTCGAGGGCGAGATTATGGTGGTAAGCCAATTCACTCTGCACGCCTCGACAAAGAAGGGCAACCGTCCATCATACTTCCGTGCTGCACCCGAAGCAATATCGCGCCCCATGTATGAGAGATTCGTGCAGGCCGTAGCCGAGGCGTCGGGCAAGAAGGTTGCTACGGGCGAGTTTGGTGCCGACATGAAGGTGGCACTTGTGAACGACGGGCCCGTAACGATATGGATTGATTCGCGCAACAGAGAGTAAAGATGAGAAGAAGAACCAAACGCTTGGGCAGCCGCCGCACCACGATATACATAATTGTCGTAGGTTTGTTGCTTGCGGCGCACTACATATACGACAATTTCGCACCCGAGGTGGTCGTGGCAGCTGAACCCTCGGAGGAGGTTATGCCCATCGAAGACCCTACTGCTGAGGCTACACCACGCAAGACTATGGGCACGCAGTGGGCAGAGCTACCCGCAATGAAGCGTCAGAGCGATGACATCTACATCACCTCACACCATAGCGGTGAGATGCGCAACTATACGGTATGCTACAGCAGCGAGCATCATGCTCCGCTGTGGGTTGCAGCACCCAGACATCGTGCATATACGGGAGATGTGAAGCGTGTGGACAACTACGATTTCGACCCCACACTGCCAGTGAACATACAGACACGACTCAACCGCTCATATGGCGACTACACGCGTGGCCACATGTTAGGCTCGGCCGAGCGCACCGCCACAACGCATTTGAACAACCAGACATTCTACGTTACGAACATTGCACCGCAACTGCGTGATGGCTTCAACGAGAGAGGTGGAGCATGGAACAATCTGGAGTATTTTGTTGACCGACAGGTGTGTGCCGATACGTTATATGTTGTAACGGGTGCCATATATGAGCGATTCACCGACAGCGACGGCACAACAATCGAGCCTCGCACCACAAAGAACAAGAACGATGGCAAGCTAATAGGCGTGCCTACGGCATACTACAAGGTACTGCTCCGCACCAAGTCTGGTCGCACGGGCCGTAGCGTGAGGGAGTGTAGCGCATCGGAGCTCAAGTGCGCCGCCTTCATCGTTGGTCACCGCTCGGCATCAGGTCGCAAGCCCTCGGCCAAGGATATGATCCCGGTGAGGGAGCTGGAGCGCATGACCGGCATCGACTTCTTCGCCGCAGTGCCCAATGCCCCCGAAAAGGAGGCCAATGCGGCAGATTGGGGATTGTAATGTAAGACAACAAAAGTGATATTATGGATATAGCACAAGCAAAACGTAAGGAGAACATAGCGGAATATATTCTCTACCTGTGGCAGATTGAGGATCTGCTGCGAGCACTGCAGTTCAGCCCCGAGGCTATCTACTCGCAGCTCGTTGCTCCGCGCGATGTGGAGGAGGAGCAGAAGCATATCTACCTGCTATGGTATATGGACATCGTGAACCTGCTGCGCAAGGAGGGTAAGGATGAGAGCGGTCACCTGGAGCATACGCTGCACCTTATAGCCGACATGCACAACCTCCATCTGCAGCTGATGCACCACCCCATAGGTGAGCACTACCGCAAGACTTTTGCACGTCTGGCACCACAGCTGCCCAGTCTGCGAGCCATGGTACAGAAGGAGGAGATATCGGATACCGAGCTCGCCTTCCGTGCACTCTACGCCACGATGCTCTACCGCATCAAGGGAGATAAGAAGCGAGAAGAGGCTATTCGCGACACGATGGAGCTGGTATCTCCCGTTGTGGCCGAACTCGCTGATATGTACCGTAAAGTGGAGCGTGGCGAGGTCGATCTGTTCAAGGATATGTAAAAAACGGAGCTAAAAGCCACTGTAAGACCTCAATAAAAGGGCAAAAACGGCAGGCAGAGAGTTTTTTATTTAAAAATAGTTTGCGTTTTCGAAAAAAACGTTTTACCTTTGCCCCTCGCAAAGATTATGCTACGGCACAATCTGCGTAAAACTTAAGTGAAACAAACACAAAAACGATATCGTTATGGCAATGAAGAGAACTTACCAGCCTTCTCGTCGCAAGAGAATCAACAAGCATGGATTCCGTCAGAGAATGGCTACTGCTAACGGCCGCAAGGTATTGGCAGCGCGTCGCGCAAAGGGACGCAAGAAGTTGACCGTATCTGATGAGTCAACATTCAAGTATGCTTAATTTTCCGATTCTGTCGGAAAAATAAGAGGGGAACGGACGCGTTCCCCTCTTATTTTTTGTAGAAA
>JAFOXS010000056.1 GCA_017391665.1 Alistipes sp.
GCTGTCGAAGATGATGCGCTATGTGCTCTACGACTCGGAGAAGCAGCAGACCAACCTTGAGCAGGAGGTGCAGTTCACGGAAAATTACGTTGAGCTGATGCGTGTTCGTTATCCGTCGGATGTGGATGTGCAGTTTGATGTTCAGCGCCCCTTGCCCCAGGATGCAAAGGTGCCACCGTTGTTGCCGATTGTCTTCGTGGAGAACGCATTCAAGCATGGAGTGAGTTACAGCAAGCCTTCGTTCGTGCATATCAGACTCCATTGCGAGGACGGCAAGGCTATCTGCGAAGTGCGCAATTCGCGCCATCAGAATACATCCGTTGAGAAGGGTGGTGTGGGGCTTGAGAATGTGCGCAAGCGCCTGGATCTGCTCTTTGGAAAGGATTATCAACTCACGATTGACGATAGTCGTGAGGATGAGTATAGTGTAAAATTGTCAATTCCGATGACCTATGATAAAGTGCATAGCCATAGATGATGAGCCGTTGGCTCTGCGACAAATAGAGGCATATATTTCACGTGTGGCCGATCTGCAGCTTGTGGCGTTGTGCCATAGTGCGGCGGCGGCCGAAAAGGCGATGGGTGAGCAGAGCGTCGATCTGCTCTTCGTTGATGTGAATATGCCTGATAAGAGCGGTGTGGAATTTGTTCGCGAGTTGCAGAATCCGCCGATGATAATCTTTACTACGGCCTACTCGGAGTATGCCATCGACGGCTTCCGTCTCGATGCCGTTGATTATCTGCTCAAACCGTTTTCCTTTGCTGAGTTTGAGCGTGCGGTGGATAAGGCGCGGTCGCTTGTTGAGTTACGCCGTCTGCGAGATGAGAAGCATACGCCTATTGCCGAGGCAGAGCCTGCCGATAACGCGGAATCGGAGTGCATATCCATCCGAGCCGATTATAAGGTGTCGCTGGTTAAGTATGCCGATATTATATTTATAGAGAGCGTGGGAGAGTATATCCGCCTGCACCTGACTTCGGGACAGTGCATGATGACTCTGCTTCGATTGAAGAATATGGAGTCGGCACTGCCGGCCGATCGTTTTATGCGTGTGCATCGCTCCTATATCGTCAATCTTTCGCACGTCGCGGGATATGCTCGCGGAGAGGTCTTTCTGGATAGTGGCGACAGAGTCCCCTTGAGTGTCAATTATCGCGATGCGTTCCGCGAATATATAGATCGAAAGCACCCTTCGCAGAGGTAAACTATCCCAGTCGGGGAAAGGCCGAAAGAGATACATAGCCACTCTCGGTAGCCTCGTAGCAGAAGTGGCGCAGACCGTTGGTGATGATTATGTAGCGTGCCTTTACCATTGAGTTGTAGCGTGTGGCCTGGGCGAAGACCTCAGAAAGCGTCTCGCGGCGGTCGAGGTTCACATCCGTGGATTTGCACTCGGCCAGCAGCAACGGTTGCGACTCGGTGTTGAGCACTACTACGTCGGCACGCTGGGGCATGGAGTTGATCTCGACAGGATACTCCTCCACAATCGAGCGCAGTGCGGCTCCGCAATGCCCGATAAGATACTCCACCAAATGGCGACGCACCCACTCCTCGGGTGTGAGCACCACGTATATTTGTCGCACGCTGTCGAAAACGAGAGTGCGATTGCCGTTTCGGGTGGCTCGTAAATTTATCGCCGGAAAATTGAGTTTTGGCAGGGAATTCATCGCGTAAACGAAATTTTTTATAACTTTGACACAAATATACAAATAATAAATCGATATGAAATCATTTTTTTCGATCATAGCGTTCGTGCTCATTCTCGCTCAGCCACTGCTGGCGCAGGAGTACTCCTCGCCCGAGTATGTCTCAAAGGGACGTGAGGCTGCGCGAACCAAGATTATTGCATACCCTTCAGCCGAGGAGGCTGCGGCGCGTGGTGCGGGTGCTGTACGATCGCAGTATCTGCGTCCCATAACGGAGTGGACACGTTCGGAGGAGGCTGATGCTACGGTCTTCACTTCGCAGTATGTGATTCCATTCTCATGGCTGAGCCGTCTGGCTACGCTCTACGTGGATGAGGCATCGGGTGCCTACGAGGTGCTCATTAACGGCAAGAAGGTGGGCTATGCAGCCAATGCCTTTGCGCCCGCGGAGTTTGACGTAACCAAGTCTTCGCGCGAGGATATGAATACGATCCAGATTCGCCTGCTCAAGGAGCACTGGAGCCAGCGTATGGAGGATTTCGTTGAGAGTCGCGAGCCGCGTGTGGGCGAGGTGTATGTTATGTCGCAGCCGACGATTCGTGTGCGCGATGTGGTGCATAATACCCGTGTCGATATGACCAGCGACAAGGCTACGGTCGAGATCGGTATGATTGTGAAGACCGAGTCGCTCAATCCGAAGAAGGCCCGTATCCACTACGAATTAATCGCTCCCGATACGACCGTTGTTACATATGGTCATCGCGACATTGAGCTTGGTATGCGTGCCGAGGATACCATCAAAATCATGACGCAGATCCCTTATGTATATACATGGTGCGCCGATATGCCTGTGCGCTATCGCCTGAATGTGAAGACACAGATCGAGGGCCGTTACGCCGAGTATCAGTCGCATATGATCGGCTTCCGCACGGTGGAGACCAACGAGAATGGCGACTTCCTTATCAATGGTATCAAGACCGATCTGGCGTATCGCGATTTCGACGCCATGACCGTAACGAACAAGGATATTATCGCAGCGCGTGTGCTCAAATATAATACGGTGCGCTTTAAGGCGGGTGCTGTGCCGCAGGAGGTGTATCGTATGTGCGACTCGCTGGGTATGTACGTTATTACGCAGATTCCTATCAATACCTCGAAGAGCGGATTGTCGCGTCGTGTGGGCGGTAACCCCACGAATGATCCCAAGTGGAAGCAGGCATATCTGGATAGGGTGGAGACCACGTATCGTACTACTCGTGGCAGCGCATGTGTGATAGGTTATATCATGGCGGAGGAGTCTTCGAATGGTATCAATTTGTATGAGAGTTACTTGCGCCTGAAGGCACTGGAGCAGAAACGCCCCGTGATCTATCTCGAGGCAGCTGGCGAATGGAATAGTGATTAGAGAAAAAGCATTTTTTTTGAAAAAAAGTTGTAAAAAAATTTGCACAGAATAAAAAAGTGCCCTATATTTGCACTCGCAATCAGGAACGAAAGTGACACGGTTGTAAAAGATGCCTCTTTAGCTCAGTTGGTAGAGCACGACACTCTTAATGTTGGGGTCCAGGGTTCGAGCCCCTGAGGGGGTACTGAAAAGGAAGATCGAAAGGTCTTCCTTTTTTTGTTTTTGTGCTCGAAAAGTTGTATTTTTGAGAAACATAAAATTTATCGTTATGAATGTCGACTTTTGGGTGATTGTGGCGGTGGCGGTGTTGCTGCTTGTGTGTGGCGCGCTGATTCTAATGGGGCGTGGCGAC
>JAFOXS010000351.1 GCA_017391665.1 Alistipes sp.
GACCGAGGATCAGGGCTGGCGTATCGAGATTAAGAAGTACCCCAACCTTATCAAGAAGGGTTCGGTGCGTAAGGAGACCATCTTGGGCCGCAACCGTTCGACTTCGTATGATGGAACTCCTCACGGTGGCTACTATACTCAGGAGGAGATTCGCGATATCGTGAAGTATGCTGCTGAGCGCTACATCGAGGTAATTCCTGAGATTGATATGCCGGGTCACATGGTGGCTGCACTCGCTTCGTACAACTGGCTTGGTTGCCGTGACGAGAAGTTCGAGGTACGCACCAAGTGGGGTATCAGCGAGGATGTACTCTGTGTAGGTAAGGAGTCGACCTTTGAGTTTATCGAGGGTGTTCTGGAGGAGGTATTTGAGCTCTTCCCCTCGAAGTATATCCACCTTGGCGGTGATGAGGCTCCCCGTAACCGTTGGAAGGAGTGCCCTCTCTGCCAGAAGCGCATCAAGGATGAGAACCTTAAGGATGAGAACGAGTTGCAGAGCTACTTTACTCACCGCGTAGAGGCTATCCTCGCAAAGCATGGCCGCAAAATTATCGGTTGGGATGAGGTTATCAAGGGTGGCGTTAATAAGAGCGTGACAGTGATGCTCTGGCAGGACAAGCGCCGTCTGCAGGCTACAACTCTCGGCAACGAGGTTATTTTGACTCCCAAGAAGCACTGCTATATGGACTACTACCAGACTCGTCGTCCCGATTCGAACAAGGAGGGCCCGATGTTTGCAACCCGTATCGTAACGCTGATGGATGCTTACAACCTGAATCCTTATGAGAATCTCCAGCCAGATCAGTACAAGAATATCAAGGGTGTGCAGTGTAACCTCTGGACCGAGTTTATCTCGACCTTTGAGCGTGTTGAGCACAAGATGTTGCCCCGTATGGCGGGTATTGCTCCCGTTCACAAGGCCACGGGCGGCCATGGTTTTTAAAATTTCCCATCTGGAGTAATATAACTGATATATATAACGCTATGATAAAGATAATACTGAAAAGAGGTAGGGAAGAGTCCCTTTTAAGGTTTCACCCGTGGGTGTTCTCGGGTGCGATAGCAGAGATGCAGGGCAACCCGGCAGAGGGCGACCTTGTTTCCGTACATGCATATGATGGGGGTATCCTCGCTTATGGACATTACCAGATCGGTTCCATCGCTGTGCGTGTACTCAGTTTTGATGATTCGGCTCTGCGTCCAGATTTCTGGGAGATTATGCTTTCCCGTGCCCTTCAGGTGCGTGTTTCGTGTGGTCTGCATGGTTCGACCGACACCAATTGTTACCGACTTGTACATGGTGAGGGCGATAATCTGCCTGGTCTGATCATCGACTACTACGATGGCGTATGCGTCATGCAGGCACACTCGGTGGGTATGTTCCGGGCAAAGAAGCAGATTTCAGACGCTCTTCAGAAGGTATATGGTCCTTCATTGAAGGCAGTATATGACAAGAGTTCAGGTACAGCGCCGTATAAGGCGGGTCTCGAACTTATTGACGGTTACCTTTATCAGCGTGAGGGATTCTCTGATGATGAGCAGACTGTAGTCGAGAACGGCCATAAGTTCATTGTCAACTGGACCGAGGGGCAGAAGACAGGATTCTTCCTTGACCAGAGGGAGAACAGAGCACTAGTTGGAAGTCTCGCTCGCGGGCGTAACGTGCTGAATCTCTTCTGCTACACTGGCGGCTTCTCAATCTACGCTTTAGCTAACGGAGCCCTGCATGTGGACTCTGTGGACAGCTCGAAGAAGGCAATGATGATGGTAGACCGTAACGTCGCACTTAATGGTTTTGACGAGTCAAGGCACACAAGTCTCTGTTGCGATGCAATCGATTACCTCAAGAATGTACAGGAAGGCAAATACGACCTCATGATCGTAGATCCACCTGCATTTGCAAAGCACAGAGGCTCACTCAAGAACGCCCTCAGAGCGTATCAGCGCCTCAATGCAGCTGCGATCTCCAAAGTGGCTCCAGGCGGTTTCGTGTTCACATACAGCTGCTCGCAGGTTGTCGATAAGGAGGCATTTGCCCTTGCAGTCTTCTCGGCAGCAGCCCAGTGCGGCCGCAGCGTGCGCATTCTGGATCGTCTCAACCAGCCGTGTGATCATTCCGTGAATATATACCATCCGGAGGGGGAGTACCTTAAGGGTCTCCTGCTTTATGTGGAATAATTGAAATAAATTTTGCAAATCAGAAAAAAGTCTCTATATTTGCAATCCCAATACGGAATTGGTGCTTTGGCCGAGCGGTTAGGCACAGGTCTGCAAAACCTGCTACAGCGGTTCGATTCCGCTAGGCACCTCCCCAAAAATCTCCTAAGTTATTGTAAATCAATGATTTAGGAGATTTTCTTTTTCTTCGACACCTAAATTTGACGACATTTTGACGACATTTGA
>JAFOXS010000018.1 GCA_017391665.1 Alistipes sp.
AGCGAGATAGGCCATATCTTGGGCGTTCCTCAATCGGCCGTGTCGCACATGATGAAGGGTTTTCGAAGAATCCGCCCCGAGCACATACAGCGTCTTAAGGATGCGCTCGGAGAACAGCTTGTTGTGTCCTGCATTGAAAATGATGAGGTGTTCAATCACCACGAAGGTGCGCAGATGATACAGGCCACTATTATCAATAGGGAAGAAGATATAACGCAAGAGGTGGCCGAGGAGGTGGAGATTAAGGAGACAATCATCCTCACGCCCGAGCAGATCAATCAAGAAAACATTGACTTGAAGAAGGAGATCGAGGCAGGAACGCTCGATGTGAAGGTCAAGCCGACGCAGGATGTGATCCCTCCGCATCACGCAAAGGTTTATACAGAGAACGACGAAATGTCGCCTGAAATCGAAGCCAACGACCCTGTATTCGTTCGTTTCCTTGCCAATAAGACCGACTTCATCAACGGCCGAATGTACTTTGTCGATCTCGAAAATGGAAGTGTGGTGCGCTGGGTAGTTCGCGATGTTGACGACCATGTGCGCCTTATCTCGATGAAGGATGAGGAGGTTGTGCCCCTTGCCTCGGTGCGCTCGATCTCGGAGGTGGTCGCCATCACGAAACGCCCCAAGACGCTACCGAAGGAGCGCGTAACATTTGACGAAGCCATCGCTCGAAAAGACAATCAGCTCGACACCCTTCTGGAACAGCAGGGTCGCCTTATCGGCATCATCGAAAAACATACAAACTAACACCTATATTTATATGAAAAAGATTTTGATCTTGGCCGTGCTGGCCATCGTGGCCGTAGGGTGCGCACCATCGCCCGAGCAGATAAGAGCGCAGAAGGTTAAGCAGATGCACGATCTTATTACGCAAATGCTTACGGAAAGGATGTCGGAAATCGGGTACAAAGCCATCGAATTCTCCGAGCCTGATACGGTCTATTCTCGTTTCTTCGACTTCGACCTGCAACTTTACAAGATAAAGGTAAAGAACGCAAAGGAGGCAATGGAACGCTGGGAGGGCGTTAAATATATGGAATCGTGGTATGAGGAAAACAAGCGCGACTTCGAGATGTATTCAGATTCGCTGAAAGCACAAGAGGCCTTACAATCGGCTTTTGTACCCGAGGTTGTGGGTTATGCTGTTACCCACACATTCAGCGGAACAAAGGGCGCATTTGAGAAGGTAAAAGTGCAAACGCGCTTCGTTGTTGATACAACCTTGACCATCATCAACGACGAAGAAAACATTGATGTAGATTGGGGAGGCTTGACCTTTGCCGAGATTATGGGAATGGTCGGAGATATGCCAATCGAAAAACTTATTGAATAAAGAACGCCCCCTATTTGGGGGCGTTTCTCATTTAGTCGAGCAAGGCAACAGCCTCGGCCTTGATGCCATCGTCGATAGAGCGGTAACGCGCGAAAGCCCTGCTCCCCTCCTTATGACCACTCATAGAGGCGATGATGTTCGGGTCTTTGATCTGCTTGTATAGGTTGCCGACAAAGGTACGACGCGCGAGGTGTGAGCTGGCAATCTTATTCAGCGGTCGCTTGACCTCCTCGCGTGTCTTCGGGTCGATGATCGTAACCTTGCGCGTGATCCCTGCGATCTTGAAGCACT
>JAFOXS010000214.1 GCA_017391665.1 Alistipes sp.
AGCCTGCTGATCGGGAGTCTCCTCCCATTGGAACGACGCTTCCATCTCATTCTGCAGATAACTATCGGCCGAGAAGGCAAAGCCCTGGCTCGCCTTACGCTTGGCATAAAGAGCAATCAGTTCGCGAGAAATATCCTTTACGGCCTTCTTGGTAGCCGTTTTCAGCTTCTGCCATGCGCCATTACCCAACTTATAGATCTTGGGCGCTTCGCCCTCGCCGCTCTTGTAGCGCGAGATGCGATGCAGAGAGTGAACATTAACGAAGAGAACATCGTTGTCCTTGTAGACGAGTTTGATGGCCTCATGCAGTTTGCCATTCTCGTTAATCTTCACCAGTCCGCCGAAGCGTCCCACACCGTGGTCGATATGCACCACATAATCGCCCATCTTCAGAGCGTTAAGCTCTGCCACGGTCATCTGCTCATCGCGCTTGATCTCGCCATTGATGCGATAGCGGCGATAGCGGTCAAATATCTGATGGTCAGTGTATAGACAAATCTTCAGGATATTATCTACAAAACCCTCGTGCAGTGTCAGCGAAACGGACTCAAACTCAATGTTGCGACGCCCAATCTGGTGGAAGATATTATCCAGTCGCTCGATCTGCGCCCTGTTCTCCGAGAGGATATAGGTCTTATATCCCTTCAGCATAGAGTCGGAGATATCATCGGCCAGCACCTCAAAATTCTTATTGAACTTGGGCTGGGGTGTCGTGCCGAATGTAACCACGGAGTCGGCTACACGCTCCGCTACGTTATCACGTTGCACACACACTCTACACTCAGCCATATCGGCGAGCAGATTCTTACGGCTCGTAACCAGAGTATCAATCTTCGACGGTTCCTCCATCTCGGACAGTATGCGACGGCGCAGGTCATTGACACGCTTGAATACATACTCGGCATCGTAGAACCAGCATGTGGCATCGCCCGCAAAGCGTATAAGCGACACCTTCTCCATCTCGTTATGGTTCAGATTAGGGATAATCTCCACCTCATCGGCTTTATCGTGCGAGAGCTGACTCGAGATATTGAAACGACGGATAGAGTCAATCTCGTCACCAAAGAAATCGAAACGGAACGGACGGCTCTCCGAGAATGAGAAGACATCGACAATACCTCCACGCAGGGAGTACTGTCCCGGCTCATATACAAAGTCCACCTGCTGGAATCCACGTTCGATGAGTTGCTCCTCGAGCTTTACGATTGAGATGCTCTCTCCCACCTTGAGGCGTATACTGCGCTCCGAAAGGGTTCTTTCTTCAACAACACGTTCGGCCAACGCCTCGGGATAGGTGCAGATAACCAGATAGCCCTTAGAATGATGGCGCAGGGCATTGAGCGTATTGGTGCGCTGCACTACGCCCTGAGCATCCTCGCGGCCATAAACGATCGATCGCTTATAGGATGTCGGGAAGAAGTGCACACAATCCTCATCAAGAAGCGCGTAGAAATCGTTGAGCATATATGCCGCAGCATCACGATCCTCCGCCACGAAGATATGCACACCACCTGCACGTCGGGCCAAAGCCGCCGAATAAAGCGAAAGAGCCCCACCGACCAAATTCTCAAGATGGACGGTAACGCTCTTTTTGCTATGTTCTTTAAGCAACGTCTTGAAGGGCTGTGAACCCTCTACACGTTGCAGGATATTCTCTATACTCTCCACATTGCAGAGATTTTTATCACTTCTTCTCCCCTTTTCTGCGGCTACTCAACAAGCAGCTCGCCCGACTTATCGAGGAATCTGACATCGATCATACCCAGACTCTGGTCGGCCACAACCTTCAGCGAAATCTTATAGCGCCAAGCCCAGCGACGACGCAGCGACAGGAAACCGGCGCAGAGATATGATGCCACATATGGGCTCACACGCAGTGTGATATGCTTTACTCCACGATCCTCAACCAGAAACTGAATCTGATTCTCCAACTTGCGATCCAGCAGGACGGTAGGCTCCACACGGCCTGTACCGCCACATGCAGGACAGACATCGGTCACATCCTCCACAGCCACGGGACGCACCCTCTGGCGAGTGATCTGCATAAGTCCGAACTTGGTAAGGGGCAGAATCGTATGCTTGGCCTTATCGCCAGCCATAAGCTTATGCATCTCCTCGTAAAGCAGCTGACGGTTCTGCGCCTTGTGCAGGTCGATAAAGTCGATGATGACAATACCACCCAAATCGCGCAAACGCAACTGTCGGGCTATCTCCTTGGCGGCAGCCAGATTGACGGTCATGGCTGTCTCCTCCTGGTTATCCTCGGCTTTGGTTCTATTACCCGAATTGACGTCAATGACGTTCATAGCCTCGGTGTGCTCGATGATAAGATAGGCTCCGCGCTTGAGCGAAACATACTTGGCAAAGAGCGACTTGATCTGTTTCGATATGTCGAAGTTGTCGAAGATGGGCACCGTACCGCGGTACAGCTTGACGATCTTCTCCAACTGGGGGTCGATGATTTTGATATAGTTTTTAATCTCACGATACATCGCCTCGTCATCGACCGTAATTTGCGAGAAGGTCGAATTGAGCGAATCGCGGATTATAGTATTTGCACGGCTCATCTCGCTCATCAGCAGCGAGGGAGCCTCTTGCTTGCGTATGTTACCTACAGCCTTGTTCCATCGCTCAATGAGCGAAAGGATATCCTGCTCGATGTCGGCATCGTTTGCCTCGGCGGCTGCGGTGCGTATGATAACGCCAAAATTTTTGGGAAGTACGCCCGCGGCAATACGGCGCAGACGTTTCTTGGTATCCGTCGAACGGATCTTTTGAGATATGGAGATCTTGCTCGTAAATGGCACCAGCACCACGTTGCGGCCTGCCAGCGATATATCGGCCGTCAGACGTGGGCCCTTGGTCGAGATAGCCTCCTTGGCCACCTGCACCATAACAGTCTGTCCCACCTGAAGATACGATGTAATCTTGCCCTGCTTATCAATATTGGGTTCAAGTTTCATCGTCTCCACCTTCACTCCTCGTCGGCCGGGCTGACGACTATCGACAACCTTCTGCAACGAGAGGAATTGGCTTCCCAAATCGAGATAGTGGATAAAAGCGTCCTTTTCGTGTCCTATATTGACGAAAGCGGCGTTCAATCCCGGCATAATTTTACGCACCTTACCCAGATAGATGTCGCCGACAGAAAAACCAGTCTTACACTGTTCCTTACTCAGCTCCACAAGAACCTTATCCTCGCAAAGAGCAATGGTGATCTCGGTCGGGGTAACGTTGATTACTAACTCTCGATTCATTGTAAATGATTATTAAAAATAGGTAAAGGTAAAGGGCGTTAAACAAATACCCTTTACCTTTCATTCTACCTACTTGCTAACGCAGTTTTTCCGCAAAGAAGATTACTTCTTCTTATGACGGTTCTTACGAAGACGCTTCTTACGCTTGTGCGTAGCCATCTTATGACGCTTGTGCTTCTTTCCGTTTGGCATAGTCTTATTTGTTTTAATTGGTTATTAAGTGTCTTACTTAATCTTTGCAATAAAGCTCTTAGCGGGCTTGAATGCGGGGATGTTGTGCTCGGGAATGGTGATGGTAGTGTTCTTAGAGATGTTACGAGCTACCTTGGTTGCACGCTTCTTGATGATAAAGCTACCAAAACCGCGCAAATATACATTGTTCTGCTCAGCGAGCGAATTTCTTACGTTCTCCATGAATGCCTCTACGATAGTCTGTACCAAAACCTTCTCGGCACCAGTACTCTTGGCAATCTCATTAACGATATCAGCCTTAGTCATAGTAATTACTTATTTATAATTTAACATTTAGTTCCGTTTGGAGTGCAAATGTACTACAATTTTAATGATTAACAAACTAAAATTGTGTTTTTTTTCTAGTAAATCAGCATCTTCTGCTCGCCCGGCTCAAAAACCATGCTACTTGGCTATGGCATTTGGTTAAAGGCCATTGCAAGCCCCTCTACAGCCTTATCCAGACCTTCCTGCAGTTTACCGCCGATCATCATGCGCATCATCATATTCAAATCGGCATGCAGCACCAGACGCATGCGGGTATCGTTTTCGCTCACCTCATGCAACTGAATCCAGAACGAAAAGTCGATAGGCACACCACCCTTCTCCTCGTCAGCAGTGATTCTGATATGCTTGTTCTCCACACGCTCGACAATACGCAGCGCAACGGTAAAACCTTTAACCTTAAAAGAGCATGTATCCTCATTAGCCTGCCACTCCTCGACTTTATCCTGGAGCGCAGGGGTGAGCATATCGAAACGTGTAATAAAGGGGTAAATACGATTTACATTCTTTAGCACCTGCTGCTGTTTCGACTGATATTTTTCCAATCCCATAGATTTCTCAAATTAATATATAAACTATTTACCTGCCTTATAGGCCTCAACGCCACTCTGCAGGAAGTTGATAAAGCCCTGCACATCGAGATCGTAACCGCGCGGTGTAACCATAGGCTCACCCGTGTGGCCCTGCAGCACGTAGTAAGGCTGCGCATTCACGCCATAGGTCTTCAGTGCGTAGTATGAGTTGATCTTGCCCAGAGTCTTGAGCACCTTGCCGGCATCGGTTGTAACCCAGTCAGCCTCATCAACCTTGAGTTTATCGTCGGCATAAAGGGCTACAACAACATACTCATTGCGCAGGATATCCAGCACGCGGGGATCCGACCATACGCGAGCCTCCATCTCACGGCAGTTCACGCAGCCGTGACCCGTAAAGTCGATAAACAGGGGCTTATCCACCTGCTTTGCATATGCCGCAGCCTCCTCAAGATCGAAGAAACCCTCCAAACCGAGCGGAAGCTCCAGCACATCGCCATACTTCACACCCGTCGCAGGGGTAGCCGTATGCTCCGATGTGGCAGCACTGCCCGAACCCATAACAAAGTCCTGCGACTGGATGGGAGGCAGATAACCCGAGAGTGCCTTCAGAGGCGCGCCCCACATACCAGGGATCATATATACCACGAATGAGAATACGATAATTGCCAGAATGAGGCGTGGTACTGAGAGGAAAGGCATATCGCTGTCGTGCTTGAACTTGAGCTTGCCCAGCAGATACAATCCCATCAGCGAGAAGATGGCAATCCACAATGCCAGATACACCTCACGGTCGAGCAGCCCCCAGTGGTATGTCTGATCAGCCACGCTGAGGAACTTAAGACCCAAAGCCAACTCAGCAAAACCCAGAACGACCTTTACAGAGTTGAGCCATCCGCCACTCTTGGGCAGCTGCTTGAGCCATGTGGGGAAGAGGGCAAACAGAGTAAAGGGTAATGCGAATACTATCGAGAAGGCCAGCATGGTGATGATGGGAGTCCAGAACTCACCCGATGTTGACTGAATCAATACAGAACCTACGATGGGACCCGTACATGAGAATGATACAAGCACCAGAGTAAGAGCCATGAAGAAGATACCGGCAAGGCCACCCTTATCTGACTTGGAGTCGCTGTCGTTGACCAGTTTCTCGGGCAGAACAATCTCAAATGCACCGAAGAACGATGCAGCGAAGATCATAAATACAGCGAAGAAGATCAGGTTGGGCAACCAGTGTGTTGCAAGCCAGTTGAAGATATCGGCCGTCACGGCATCGCCACCGATAAGCCATGTAAGCATGATAATCACGGCAATAGGCACGGTGTAGAGTGTAACGATAAAGAGGCCATACATCAACGCGCGGAAACGACCGCGGGCAACCGAACCCGAACCCTTAAGGAAGAATGATACAGTCATCGGGATCATGGGGAATACGCAAGGTGTGAGCAAAGCCACCAGAGCCCAGCCCATAGCGCTCAGAATAAAGCTCCACAGCGAGCCACCCTTAGCCACTGCATTAGCCGCGGCAGCGCTCTCCTCGATATTGGGAGCAGAGGCCTCCGCCACAGGATTTCCTACCTTAATAGAAAAATCTCGCTCGCCATTGACGCACTGATCGCTGCATGCCTGCCACTCCGCCAGACACTTAACAATAGCGCCCTGCGGTGCACGCACTACCTGCGAGAAGACAACATCGCCCTCGTAGTGACCAATCTCCATCTCGAAAATATCGTCATATGCTCGTACTGACTCAACGCTTGCCGTTACGCCACCTACAAGTTCATAACCCTCAACAGGATCGAAAGTAAAGGTTGTAGCCAGAGGACCTCCCTCATAGGGACCCAGGTCATACATATGCCACCCCTCGGCGACCGACGCCTTGAAGTCGATACGATACTCACCATCGGCTACCTGCTCGACAGATGTACTCCATGATACGGGATCAAAGAGCTGAGGCTGCGCCATAGCCGACAGGGAGGTCAGCACCACAGCCAATGTCAAAAAGATATTCTTCACGAAATTCATATTTTATTTTTATTTATTTCCTTGTTCTCACCCGCCCCACGATGCATGGAGGGAGCTATCTAGCAAGTCGCAAAAGTAGAAAAAAAAACAGATTCCTGCAAATAAGAACCTGTTTTATAGCACTTTTTACTACTCTATTTCAAAAATTCGCTGCTCATCATCGCCCACCGTGATGCGTACCACCATGGCATCGTCGGGAATAAGCGGCTCGATTTTCTCGGGCCACTCCACCAGACACAGGTCGCCCGAGTAGAAATACTCCTCATAACCAAGGTCGAACACCTCCTCAATACGATCGATGCGATAAAAGTCGAAGTGATATATGCGGCACTCGCTGCCCTCATATTGGTTCACCAGCGCAAACGTAGGACTTGTCACCGTATCCTCCGCACCGAGCAGCGCAGCGATACGGCTCACAAGCGTAGTCTTGCCGGCACCCATACCTCCACGCAGGAGCACCACGGTACGACCATCGAGCGAGTTGATAACCTCCTCGGCAACGCGTGGCAAATCGGACAGTGCATCTATCTCTATTCTCTTCATAATTACTGCTTTTTGGGTTTAAGAACGATATACGGCACCAACATCTCCTCCATCGAGATACCTCCATGCTGGAACGTATTGCGATAGTAGCGTATGAACTTGTTGGCGTCGTTGTTATATACAAAATAGTCTCGGTTGTAGGCGAAGATATAGCTTGACGAGAGGTTGATTCGTGGCAACATGATATCCTCGGGGCGCGTAACCTCATACACCTCGCGAGCGTTATACTGCAGGTTGCGCCCTGTCTTGTAACGCAGGTTGGGTGATGTTTCCCTGTCTCCCGTAACCTTGACTGGGTTATCCACGCGGATGGTTCCGTGATCCGAAGTGATGATTACCGTATGTCCACGATCGGAGAGCATCTTCAATAGTTCAAACAACTCCGAGTGCTCGAACCACGAGCGTGTGAGCGAACGGAACGAAGCCTCATCCTCGGTAAGTTCGCGGATGATATCGGTCTCGGTGCGGGCATGCGAAAGGATATCGAGGAAGTTATAGACAATAACCGAGAAGTCGGCATCATATATGCGGCTGATGTTGTCGATAAGCTTGCGGCCAGCCTCGGGACGCACCAGTTTGTCGAATGTCCACTTATATGACTTGCCAGCCATAGTGAGCTGACGACCCAGGAACTCCTCCTCATACTGGTTTTTGCCACCCTCCTCATTATCGTTAAGCCACTTGTCGGGCATCATGCGATCGATAGCCAGCGGCATCATACCAGCGAAGATAGCATTGCGGGCATACTGCGTAGCCGATGGCAGAATAGCACAATAGAAGTCATCAACGGCCACATCATAGTAGCCATGCAGCAAAGAGTTTATGGCGCGCCACTGATCGTAGCGGAAATTGTCGATGAGCAACAGCGTTGTCTTGCTCTGTTCATCCACAACGGGAAATATCTTCTTACGCATCAGCGTATGCGAGAGGATGGGTATCTCCGACTCCTCTACACGCTTATTGATCCAATTATAGTAGTTACGGCGTACAAACTTGCAGAACTCCTGATTGGCCTCACTCTTCTGGTATGCCAGCACCTCGCGGATACTGGGATCAGCCGTAGAGGATAATTCGATCTCCCAACCCGTAATCTTACGGTAGAGCGTACACCACGCTTCGAAAGAATCAGCTCCCTGACACATGGCCGATATGCGACCGAACTCAGCACGGTAATCGGCCGTAGTCTGCTCGGTTACAAGTTGCTGCGAATGGACATTCTTCTTTATCGAAAGCAATACCTGATTGGGGTTTACGGGCTTGATGATGTAGTCAGCAATCTTCGATCCGATGGCTTTATCCATCAGATGCTCCTCCTCGCTCTTCGTCACCATGATAACGGGCGTAGTGGGGCGCACATCCTTAATGAGGGGAAGTGTCTCCAGACCAGTCATACCCGGCATCATCTCGTCCAGGATAATAAGGTCATAGGCCGTCGTGCGCACCATATCAATGGCATCGTAGCCATTGTTGCAGGTATCAACATCGTAACCCTTATTTTGAAGGAAGAAGATGTGAGGCTTGAGCAACTCCACCTCATCATCAACCCATAATATCTTTGCCATAACTCAATACTTTACTTTTTCGCGCAATACAATCTACTTAAAGAACGCATCAAAGACGGTTCTAATTGTTGGAAAGGTGTTTTTTATTTTCTCTTTCACCTCGGTCAATGGCACCCACTCGGCGCAGAGGATTCCCTCCTCGCGCTGAGGCACCAGCTCACACGCTGTAGCCCGCATGGCATACCATGCCGTAAGCTTCAACTCCCACTTACCATATAAATTATAGGCATGCAGCGTCGTGGCGAGCAACTGCTCAACCTCTGCCACCTTCACGCCTGTCTCTTCCTCCGCTTCGCGCGCAGCACACTGGGCAAATGTCTCACCCGCCTCGCGATGTCCCTTGGGCAGATCCCAGCGTTCGTTGCGACGAATCATAACCACCTCTGCGCGCTCACTCTCCACCACGCCACCTGCAGCCTCAACCCACACCATCTGAGAGGCAAAAACCTCGAAAGCCGCAAGCGGATCCTGCGACAAAACCACTACGGTTTTGTAATTATCAAGAAAAGTGAGTATCTTCGCTCTGGAAACCGACTCTTCGCCCTCGAACGGCACCACAAAAGCATTGGGATCGCCCTTCGCAGAGAAGCGCAACTCCCGCATGGCAAACCATATGCGGATTGTTCCATCCGTTTCGATGGGCAGCAATGCTTCGTATTGCTCATATGTGGAGGTTGTCTTCATAGGCAAAATCTGTTTCCATAGGCAAAAATAAGAAATTGATATTAAACCACGAATATAATCTATGAAAAAATTAACCTTTATTATGGCTATTGCAGCATTAGCACTTGGCGCCTGCACTCCCAAAGAGCAGAACACGGCACTTGAGATCAACAACACGCTTTCAGCCGACGAGATCGCCGCGGCGCGTTTCACTCCCGACGTAATGTGGAAGATGGGACGTCTGGGCGGTGCAGCACTCTCGCCCGATGCTCAGACTGCACTCTACACCATCACACGCTACAACATGACCGAAAACCGTGGCCTGACACAGATCTACACTCGCGACATGGCTACAAACGAGGAGCGCGAGCTGACCGACAACACATCAAACAATGCCGATGCGCAGTGGAGTGCTGACGGCAAAACCATCTACTTCACATCATCACGCAGTGGCTCTACGCAGGTATGGCAGATGAACGCCGACGGCTCGGCAGCCAAGCAGATAACAGATGTCGAGGGTGGCGTTGAAGGCTATGGCATCGCTCCCACGGGCGACAAGATCTTCTATATTAAGAAGGTACACGCAGCCGATGTCAAGTCATCGGATGTACACAAAGATATGGACAAGTCACAGGCCCGCATCTACGACGACTTGATGGCACGCCACTGGAACTACTGGGATGAGGGCGAGTACAGCCACATCTTCGTGGCCGACCTTACTGCCGATGGCGTTAAGAACGACAAGGATATCCTCGGCGCAGATGCAGCATGGGATGCACCTCTGGCGCCCTACTTCGACGTAGCAGAGATCGCGTGGAGCAACAACGGCAAGATGCTGGCATACACCTGCAAGCCGCTCACAGGCGTTGAGTACGCCATCTCGACCGACTCTGACATCTTCATCTACAACACCGAAGATGGCTCGACGCTCAACATCAACAAGATCCTCACCAATCGCGGCATGCGCATCATGGAGCATGTAGGCTACGACCGCTACCCCGTATGGTCACCCGACGACACACAGCTGGCATTCTGCTCGATGGCTACACCTGGCTACGAGTCGGACAAGGATCGACTCTTTGTCTATAACCTCGCATCGCAGCAGAGCACATATCTCACACCCGACTTCGACCATAGCGCATCGAACGTTATCTGGAAGGACAACTCAACACTCTACTTCCTCTCGGCTATTGAGGGCACACAGCAGATATGCAAGGTAGACGTAAATGGCGCAAAGGTGGATGTTATCACCTCGGGCGACCACGACATTGCAACGATGAGTATTGCGGGCGATAAGTGCCTCACAACTCTGATGACCATCAGCCGTGACAAGGAGATCTACGCAGCAGACCTTAACAGCGGCGCACTCACTCAGGTTTCAAACATCAACGCTCACGTTTACGACAACGTAAAGATGGGCCAGGTGCAGAAGCGCTGGATTAAGACCACCGACGGCAAGGAGATGCTCACATGGGTAATCCTGCCACCCGATTTCGACCCCGCGAAGAAGTACCCCACCCTGCTCTATTGCGAGGGCGGACCTCAGAGCGTCGTATCGCAGGGCTGGAGCTACCGCTGGAACTTCCAGCTTATGGCATCGCAGGGCTACGTTGTCGTTGCTCCTAACCGCCGTGGCTGCCCCTCATTCGGTTCGGAATGGCGTGAGCAGATCTCGGGCGACTACGCTGGTCAGAACATTCAGGACTACCTGGCCGCAATCGATGTGGTAGCCAAGGAGCCCTGGTGCGACACCGATCATTTGGGTTGCGTGGGTGCATCGTATGGTGGTTACTCGGTATATTATCTTGCTGGAAATCACGACAAGCGCTTCAAGACATTCATCTCACACTGCGGTATCTTCAACTTCGAGTCGATGTATGGCGAGACCGAGGAGCTCTTCTTCATCAACCACGACTACGGCGGCAACTACTGGGATAAGTCAAACGCCATTGCACAGCGTTCATACGCCAACTCTCCCCACAAGTTTGTTGATCGCTGGGATACTCCCATCATGATCATTACGGGCGAGTATGATTTCCGCATCCCCTACACCCAGTCATTGCAGGCCTTTACGGCTGCACGCCTCAAGGGTGTGGATTCTCGTCTTGTTGAGTTTGAGAACGAGGGCCATCAGGTATTCAAACCTCAGAACTCAATTGTCTGGAACCGCGAATTCTTCGGCTGGCTGGACAAGTATCTGAAATAATGCAACATATACATCAACTTTTTTAAGCAGGGCTCTTCACAAAAAGGAGTCCTGCTTTAATTTTATCTGCCATTCATTCTCATTCATTGCGAAAAGAGTGCATTTTATTGATTTTATTTTCACATTTTTTTTGTATTTTATACTTTTGACACCAATTTGATACATTATATATAATTAGGAATTAGTTTTTTGAATACGGTCAAAACAAACTCAATATGCAACTAAAAAAATGTCTTATACTTGCTCTCTCGGTGCTGCTCGTTACGGCATGCATCAGGGAGGAGTTTGATCCGGTACAACAATCACAGTCGGTGGTAGTTGGATTTTGTGCCGACGGCTCAATTAGGACACGTACAGAGATAAACGACGACGGCAAGTCAACCTCATGGAGTCCCAGCGACAGAATTGCGCTTTGGGCAAAGGATGAGAGCACACAGGCCTACACGCTCGACAACAAGGCATTCAAGGTATATTTCCGCGACACATCTACATCGGCATTCTTTACCACTACACTCGCAGCGGCAATGCCCGATGCATCATACACTTACTATGCTACCTACCCCACACCCGTAAGCGTCAGCGGTACGACTGCCACATTTATCGCACCCGCATCGCAGGATGGCAAGATGGGTGGCGGAGCGGCCATCATGGTGGCAACACCGCAGAGTGGCATAGGAGCACTCGACATCATCACCGACAGAAGTAAGGGCGACGAGGTGATGGACAGCAACCTGCATCTTGGCATGAACCATAAGATGCACGCTCTGCGCATGTTCATCCCCGATATTGACACCAAGCGTTACTACGGCTTTGGAGAGGAGAAGGTTCAGCGAATCGAGCTTACAATGCCCTGGGATATTGCAGGTACGGTAAGCACCGACTTTGTCAACCCTGCGGCAGGCATCACTCTCACGGGCAATGGCAGTAGGACCATCACTCTGAATCTTGAGGAGCCCATCGGCGCCACCACCGCAAACGGCAACTCGTATGACTACGATTACGCCTACGCTTCGATTATCCCAGCTCCCACAGGCGATGCGTCGATTTATAACGGAGTGATTGAAGCGCGTGTTTATTCTGAAACACAGATTGCCCGCACCACCATATCGCTGGCAAATGCAGCCTCTACACACCTTTTTGAGGCAGGCCACATCACGCCTTTGGTGCTGAACTGCTCGGATGTGCGAGACCGTTATACACTACACTTTATCCCCGGCGAAAATAATCTTGGCGAGCCTATACAAACCATTACATTCTACGACTCAGCTGGCAACTTGCTATATACAATCAATGACGTGCAGAACAATATGGTTGCGCCAGGTTATCACGTCCTCGACTACACCTTCTCTACCGATGAAGAGAAGGCGCCATACTTTGCCTTGGCAGGTCAGACCATCACGGTAAAATATGAGTCGGAGCATGCTATCGTGAGCAACTCATTCACAATGCCTGCGGTAAACATTCCTGGACTGAAAACTGTTACGCTCGACGTACCGTATCTGTTCTATCAGGATTTCAGCACGATGTCGGCATTTAGCGATGGACACGATAATCCCTTGACAGGAATAAGCGGTGATGTATCTGACACATATAACTCATCTAAATCTCTTGCAGAATATGGATTGAGTGGCTGGTCGGCCGTACGTATTGGAATGAATAACGGTATTGCCCGAATATGTTGCCGATATGAATCGGGACTCGGAATTGCGGCATACTACAAAGGCCGTATTGACACCGCACCTATGAGCAATCTCAAGTCAAATGCAAAGGTAAGAGTAACATTTGACTGCGGAGGAGGCTCGACCGATTTCGGATTGGGTGATGCAGGAACATCATGGATGTCATTTGGATATACTACAAATACAGGAAATAATCAAGCAGGAGGAACAGGCTGGATTAAGACCGGACAAGATGTAAAGATTGACAATGCCGTTGCATCAAAGATTGATGTAGGTATCAACGCCTCATACGAAGGCAACCTGAAACCTTACAACAATGGAAATGGTATTGTGGTGGATAACTGCTCTCCGTCAACACGTTTCACATGGGCCGTAACAACAAGCAAGGGCGGTTCTCTCGCAGGTAATGCGAACTACTGGCTCTACCTCGACAATATCAAGGTGCAGATTGTAAGCGAATAGCGAAAAAACAAGAAAATAAACATAAAAAACCAAAAACAATGAAATTCTACAAACTTTCACTTTGCGCGATGGCTCTTTGTGCGGCCATATCGTGCAACGATGCCAAGGAGCCCACGACGGCTACCGGTCGCCTCTCGCTTGAGATGCAGGCCGAGCAGAGCATCGAACTTGTTACCCGCGCAGCGGTAAGCATCGCCGAGGTAACAGGTTATACTGCCCCCAAGAACACTGATTTCACGTTCACCGTAACCGACAAGTATGGTGACACGGCATGGAGTGGCAAGATTGCCGATCTAAGCGATGGCAAGCTCGCTCTTGATGCTGGCACCTACACCGTTTCAGCCATCTATGATGAGGGTGCAATGGATAGCCCCGTATTTGCAGGCTCGGTGGCAAACGTAACGATAAATGGAGGCAGCGACACCGCAGTCGTTGTTCCCGTGACGTTGCAGAATGCTATCGTACGCATTGAGTTCGACGAGATGTTTTCGGAGTACTACGACTGGAGCGACTTTACGCTTACGTCGAACGGCAACAGCAAGACACTTACTTATGGTGCCACCCAGACAAAGGGTATGTTTGTAGACAACACAACACTCACCGTTAAGGCAACACTCACCTCACAGGCTCAGGGCGAGGATTATTCAAATAAGCAGTATGCCTTCGAGAAGAGCTTCTCTGATATCAAGGGCGGCAAATGCTACACTCTGAAGTTCTCGGCTCCCAATGTAGGTCAGGCTGGAACGATCCAGATTAGCTTCGGTAATGAGATTGACGAGGAGAACATCGTGGATATGCCCACCGAGATCAATCCCGAATAAAAGAGTTGCTAACCAAGTTTGACAAATAAAAACAGACACAATATGAAAAGAATTTTTACATTATTAATGCTCTCATTGGCCGTTGTCGCGTGCAATAAGGACAAGTATGAGTACCCGTCTGGCGACAAGCAGGGCTTTGGCACACTTTCGTTTGCCAATCTTTACGTAGGCGTGGATGAGTCGGTAGAGGAGATTGGAACCCGCGCTGCGGGCACAGTATCGGATGCCGATGACACCTATAACATCACCGTAACCGGCGCTGATGGCACGGTATATTTCGACGACAGCTATGGCAAGGCCAAGCTCGCTGGCGGCATCTCACTCCCCGAGAGCAAGGATGGCCAGACCTATACACTGACAGCACGCAGTACCAAGGCCGAGGTTCCCGCTACAGGCTGGGACAACCCCGTATATGGTGCAACCGAAAAAAATATCTCTGTAACAGCTGGCGAGGAGACCACGATTACGGAGATTGTATGTGCGCTTCTGCAGCACAAGGTGACCGTTGACTACAATGACGACTTCAAGGCCATGGTACGTGGCAACTCAACCACCAAGGTTACATACAACAACGACAGCGGCAGCGAGTTGTCTTTTGCACTGAACTACGACGCAGCGACAAAGCGCGTAACACGCGAGGAGCGTGCCGGCTACTTCAATGTTGTCGAGGGCGGTACTACCCTGGAGGTAACCTTCAGCGGTAAGATGGATCTTAACGGCAACGGCGAGGAGAAGGTATATCGCATGACCAAGGCCTTCACCGACGTAACGGCACAGTCGTGGCGCCACATCACCTTCATCAAGAAGGTTGACGAGGAGGGTAACGCTACATTCGATATCCAAATCAACGACTACGTAGAGGATCTTCCCCTTGAGGAGGTGACAAATGCAGAGGAGAGCACACTGGGTGCCGATCCCAACGCACCTATCGGCGATGGTGGTATTGAGTTGATAAGCACCTGCGAGTACGATATCACACAGCCTATCACTATTCCGGCAATCTCTACTCCGCTTGTACTTACAATGGATGCAGTAGTTCCTAATGGTGTTCGCTCATTCACTGTTGATATCTCATCTGACAACGCCGATTTCATGGGCGCATTGGATGTTGTCGGCGGTGCACACGTTGACCTTGTAAATCCTTCAGAGTTGGCAATGGGTATCTTCGATATCGTTCCCTTCCCCCACGGTGCAGAGTTGGCCGGCAAGACCGTTGTGCCATTCGACCTTAGCGCAGCACAGAGTCCTATCCTTGCTTTCAAAGGCAACCACACTTTCAAGATGAATGTACAGGACAAAGAGGGTTGTAAGAAGGAGGTTATTGTTGTTATGCATGTTCCTACATATTAATACAAGATAGTAGTATGAAAAAGATATTATTTGCAGCGCTTAGCATCAGCGCACTGATCGCGACTACATCTTGTAAGAAGGATGTAACGGAGACTCCTGCAGAGCAGGGTGCCATCACTTTGTCATATGGCATATCTGTAAGCAATGACAACACTATTCTTTCCACTCGCGCCATGAGCGATGCGGAGTTGCTCGAGAGCGCTGTTATCGAGATCTACAAGCCTGCATTTGAGGGTATGGCCCGTCGCTATGTAGGCTCAAGCAATATCCCCAATCCTATTTATCTGCCCGCAACTACGGGTACAGACAAGTATCGCGTGGATGTGAAGGCCGGCGAGGTTGTGAAGGCAACCCCCACTATTGCATCGTGGGATCAGCCCAGCTACAAGGGCTCTGCAGAGTTCTCTGTAGCAGCAGGCAGCAACTCACCGCAGACTATCGAGGTTTTGGCAAAGATCAACAATGCCGTAACAAAGGTTGCCTTTGGCGATGGTATCAAGACCGGAGATGTTGCCTTTACAGATTATAAGGTTACAATTGCCGACGAGGCAGGTAACTCACTGGTATATACATCTAAGGAGGATGGTAAGTTGGGCTACTTTATTATCAACGATAATAAGGCCATCGAGCAGTACCTCAAGTGGTCGTTCGAGGGTACACTGAACAATGGAGAGACCTTCACCAACGAGGGTCAGTCGTTCATCGTTGAACAGGGCAAGCAGTATAACCTCAACCTCACCTACACCGAGCGTGACGGCATATTGACATTCTCGCTTAAGGTAAACACTTCGCTCGATGATGTATATAACGAGATTATTTTCGAGCCTACATCAACAGGTATCTCTCGTTCTTACAACTATGAGATCTGGGCTAGCCACGCAACCGTACATGCTGACGTGGATCTTACAGAGTACGATCCCACATACGTCTATTTCGAGTACACTGCATCAAATGATGGTAACCCCGACTGGAGTTCAGCCACACGTGTGGCCGCAACAGGCAATAAGGTTGGCGAGGAGTTTGACGGCACATTCAGCGGCATGATTACAGGCCTTACCCCCAGCACTGACTACTCTTACCGTCTGGTGGTTAAGAAGGTAGGTGCAGCGGAGGAGGAGATCGTAGATGGCGTGAGCGAACTCACATCCGACATAGCATACACAATCCCCAATGCGAGTCTGGACGAGACCAGCAATGCTGATAGCGACAAGTATGTATCATTCTACAATCCTGCTTCTCAGGTCGTTGCCAACCAGACGAGGTGGTGGGATTCAGGTAATAAAGGTTCTACCTCTGCTGGAAGCAGCTATATCATTTGCGCATCTGACACCTCAGACAAGGTTGATGGTACAGCTTCGGCTCGTCTGCAGTCAATTTGGGCTGTTGCAAAATTTGCTGCAGGTAACCTCTTTACAGGCTCGTTCGGTAATGTTGATGGTACTAAGGGCGGTACTGTTTACTTCGGTCGTCCATTTGTCGGTCGTCCCTCAAAGCTTCGTTTCTGGATTAAGTATTCAACAGGCCTGGTTGATCGTACCGAGAATAAGAAGATCACTAAAAACGACTATGATATAGGCCAAGTGAAGGTTGCTCTCGGAACATGGGATCCCGACATCTATAAAGGCACTGATAACAGCCCGGTATTTATCAACACTACCGATGAGAGCACCTTTGTTGATTTCAACTCTGATACATCAACCATTGCCTATGGTGACCTGCAGATTACGGGTGCTGCTGAGGCGGCAAAGTACTCAGCCAACAACAACGGCACTATTACCGTAGATGACTGGACTCAGTGGCATCAGGTAGAGATCGATCTGGTATATCGCAAACTGGCAACCATGCCCACACACATCATCATCTCTTGCGCTGCAAGTAAGTGGGGTGACTACTTCGAGGGCAGCACGAGCAGTAAGATGTGGGTTGACGGCTTTGAGCTCGTATACGACGACGATATCGTAACAAAGTAATTATAAAACGGCCACCACAGAGTGGCAAAAATCGGATTCCGAATGCGAAAACTGGTTTTCATCTCAATAATGTTGTTTGTCCTGGGCGCCTCGCGCGTCCAGGCGCAACGTTATGACCGAGGCTTCGATCTCAACTCCACGACCTTCACAAAGAAGGGCACCTGGATGTTTGGTGGTCAGGTTGCCTACTCAACACACAAGAACGATAGTTACAACTTCCTCATCATTGAGGATATCAACTCTACGGGTTATCGTTTTACGGTGAGCCCCATGTTCTGCTACATGATACGCGACAACATGGGTCTGGGTATGCGTTTCGGCTATGGTCGCAACCTGTTGAGTGTCGATTCGGCGGGACTGAGCTTTGACGAGATTAATATCAACGTCAAGGACTACTTCTCGCTCAATCACGATTTCTCGGCTATGGCCATCTACCGCAACTACATCCCGCTGGGCTCATCGAAGCGTTTTGCTCTCTTTAATGAGATGCAGCTGGCATACAGCACAGGACAGGCAAAACTTATCGACGGCCACGGAACAAGCGTCGTTGGAACATACGAGAAGTCGAACTCGCTGTCGCTCGGTATCAACCCCGGCATGATTGCATTTATCAACGACCATGTGGCCGTTGAACTCAATGTCGGCATGCTCGGATTGCAGTACAACAGCGTTGATCAGATACACAATCAGGTCAACACGGGCGGACGTGAGACTACACAGATTAATTTCAAGGTAAACATCCTGTCCATTGGATTCGGACTGGCTTACTACTTATAATAGGAGAGGATATGATGAAAGAATTTTTTAAGATATTACTCCTATCCGCAGCACTACTCACTGGTGCAGGAGCAATGGCACAGGATAAGCCCAAGCGCGAGAAACAGCAGCGCGAGACCATCAAGCTCGGTGGCGAGATTAACAAGGTCGATAGTCTGGGTAAAAAAGAGAAGCGCGGTCTGTCGCAGCACCTTATCATCCCCAAGGGCGAGTGGCAGCTGGGCGCACAGATATCGCACGTGAGCATGTCGAGCGACAACAGCGAGTACATGTTGCTTCTGAACAACATCAACGCCAATGGTGCAATGACAAAGGTTGCCCCCTTTGTTGCATACTCATATCGTGACAACCGTTCGATTGGTATGCGCTTCCAGTACACCTCGGCATCGGGTAATGTGCAGAGTGGCGACCTTAGTTTCCTGAGCGACGATCTGGCGTTCCACGTCGAGGATATACATGCCGATATGTCATCCGTGCAGACAGCCATATATCACCGTTCATACATCGGTCTGGACAGCAAGGGCCGCATCGGCCTGTTCAGCGACATCATGCTGGGATATACTAACGGAAGAACCCGATTCATATATAACGAGCAGACCCAGGACACATACACCAAGAGCAATCAGGTCAAGTTGAGCCTGCATCCTGGTATTGTGGTCTTTGCAATGAACAACATCAGTACGCACGTATCAATCGGTATCGGTGGTGTATCATACAACAACACCAAGTATGTGAAGAATGGAGAGGTGATCGGTACACGCAACTTCTCAAAGGCCAACTTCAAACTCGACATCCTCGACATCAGCATCGGTTTGTCAATACACTTATAGCAGAAGAGTATGAAAAAGATTTTCGCAATATGCACATTTCTGTTTGCCACACTCGTGGGCTGCATTGAGAACGATCTCCCCTATCCGGTGATCATTCCCAAGATCACCAGCATGGTGGTAGATGGCGCTACGGCAGTGAGTATCAACTCCGACCAGCGCACCGTCACCATCACACTGAGTGAGCCGACCGATATCCGACGAGTAAACATTCGTGAGGTACTCTTCGACAACGAGCAGACCACCATGTCGTGGGATATTACAGGCGAGCACGACCTGACGAGCGATCTATCGGTTACGCTCACCACATATCAGGACTACGTATGGACAATCAAGGCAGAGCAGCCCATCGAGCGATACTTTACTGTCAAGGGACAGGTCGGAGCCAGCGAGATTGACGTCGCAAACCGCCGTGTCGTGACATACGTAAACTCTACGGAGAGCAAGTCCAATATCACCGTCACATCTCTTAAGTTGGGAGCAAGCGAGGTTACGACCTACTCACCCGCCATCTCCAAACTCAAGGATTTTACTCATGGTGCAGAGGTTATTGCTACGGCTCACGGCCTGAGCGAGAAGTGGATGATTTTCATCGAGCAGACCGAGACTCTGGTAGAGATCAAGAGCATAGATGCTTGGACCGGTGTTGCTTGGGTACGTGCGACGGGTATTGCCGGCCAGACAAACGGCTTCAAGTTCCGCAAACAGGGCGATAGCGAGTGGATAGATATCAGTGGCGATAAGATCACATCAAACGGCGGTGATTTCTCGGCCGCTATCGAGAACCTCTCGCCGCTTACCACATACGAATGCTACGCTTATAGTGGCAGCAATCAGACGCAGCCCCGCACATTCACCACCGAGGAGATACGACAGTTGCCCAATGCCGGCTTCGAGACTTACAGCAATGCGGAGTCGGATAAGTACTTCTCATTCTACGATCCTGCATCAACCGTCGCAGATATGCAGACCAAATGGTGGGATACGGGTAATAAGGGCTCGACTACGGTAGGTTCGTCATACTCAATTACCAATCCCGACACGGGCGATGTAGCCGAGGGCAAGTCGTCGGTTAAGCTGGAATCGCAGTATGTGATTGTAAAGTTTGCCGCAGGAAACATCTTCTCAGGCGAGTTTGACCGCGTGATTGGCACAACGGGCGGCGTGGTGAATTTCGGACGTCCCTTCACACTCCGTCCTCGCTCACTCACTCTGTGGCTCAAATACAAATCCAGCCCCATTGACCATGTAAACGGCGCCCCCGACAACGATCCCGTAAAGGTGGGCGACATGGACCGCTGCCAGGTATTTGTTGCACTTGGAGATTGGGATTATCGCACATATGGCGGAACACCCGACAGCCCCGTACAGATCAACACTACCGATCGCAGCACCTTCTTTGACCCCAAGTCAAAGGCCGTAATTGGCTATGGTTCATACGTAAGCGACAAGTCCACCGACGGATGGATCAAGGTGGAGATTCCTATCGAGTACACCTCAACATCGCGCAAGCCTACGCACATCATCATATCGTGCGCTGCAAGTATGCTGGGTGACTACTTCACAGGAAGCTCGAAGAGTGTTCTATGGGTAGATGGCATGGAACTGCACTACTAATAAAAAAAAGAGGTTGTCTAACATTTATTGACAACCTCTTTTTTTTATATCTCTATTCCAAATTCCCGTAACTGCTGTACCAGATTCTCGGCATCGGTAAATCGTACCGAATGCATACCGACCTCTATCGCTGCCGTAACATTATCTTTATTATCGTCAATAAAGAGCGACTCCCCACCCTGCAGGCCATAACGCTCCAGCAGGCAATGATAGATGGGTGCATAGGGTTTGAGCATATGCTCCTCGCCCGAGACTACGATGCCGTCGAACTCCTGAAAGACGGGGTATGTATCACGAATCATCGGGAAAGTTTCGGCCGACCAGTTGGTAAGACCATAAATCTTATATCCGGCCTGCTTAAGGCTACGCAACACATCAGCCGTGCCCGGAACCTCGCCTCCCATCATCTCAATCCAACGGGTGTGATATATGCCGATAGCCTCCGTCCACTCGGGATGCTCGGCCTGCAGCTCCTTAACGCCCTCGGCAAAGGGTTTGCCGCCATCCATCTGCAGGTTCCACGAATAGAGGCATATATTATCCAGAAACCACTGGCTCTGCTCGGCATCACCGAAATATTTATCGTAGAGGTATCGGGGATTCCAATCCACCAGCACACCTCCGAAATCGAATACTATATTTTTAATCTGTGTCATATTAGTGCGAAATTTTCACCAGTGCCTCACGGTAAGCATTCAGGATACGTGACTTGGAGATAAAGCCCAGATAACGGTTATTCTTATCCACCACGGGCAACATCCATGTGTGATTCTCCTCAAAGTGAGGCAGGATACTCTGCACCATCTCGTGCTCAAGAATCTTATATGGCGGCTGAATCATGTAATATGTAATCGAGCGACCCCACTTCTCCTGCTTGAACATATCCTCACGCAGATCGTCCAGCTGCACGACGCCCAGCAGATGACCGAAATTGTCGATCACGGGGAAGATATTACGACGTGCCGAAGAGATGATATGAACAATATCGCCCAAAGTCATATTCTCCTTAATGCGGATAAAGTCGGTCTCCATCAACTCCTCCAGACGCATAAAAACAAATGCCGACTGATCCTTATCGTGCGTGAGCAATTCGCCTCGCATACGCAACTGCTTGGTGTAGATAGAGTCACGGTCGAGCGTATAATCAACTGCAAACGAGATAGCTGCCACAATCATCAGCGGGATGAACAGGCCATAGCCATTCGAGAGCTCGGCGATGAGGAATATGGCTGTAAGCGGAGCTTTCATAACGCCCGACATAACACCAGCCATACCGACAAGTGAGAACGATACTACCGACACATTCCAATCGAAGCAGGCATTACATACCAACGCAACGATAGCACCCATATATGCTCCAACGAAGAGCGAAGGGGCAAACGTACCACCGACGCCACCCGAAGCATTGGTCGTAGCCATAGCCACCACCTTGAAGAACATAATTGCCGTAGCGTAGATAATCGCCACCCA
>JAFOXS010000116.1 GCA_017391665.1 Alistipes sp.
ACTTCGGCTGAACTTAAATACATTGTTGAATTATCAGCTAAAGGTTATATTACCAGACTCTTCAATGATGACGGAGACTATTGGGCTGCTGATGGAAAATATTATACGCCCCATTATAATACAGGGGTAGTTGACGAAAATACAGCCGGAAGCAATAAAACAGCTTATGTTCGTTGTGTATATGACGATTGGTATTGGGGATCAGAGCCAATTGCAGATAAAACGAAGTTCACCTGGGGTGATATGCCGAGATAGTAACCTAACCTTGTAACAACTTTTCGATTATGAAAAAGATATTATTCTCAATATTCGCTGCGCTGGCCTTGGCTTCGTGCATCAAGGAGGATCTTCCTCAGCCAATGCAGGTGCAGGAGGGTGACGAGGTGACAATCACCTTTGATGTTCAGGTGCCCGACGCAGGTGCGGCTACACGCGCCATGGGTGACGAAGCAATCAACACGCTCCACCTTATCGTATTCGACGAGCGAGGTTATTTCCTCCGAGCCCAGGAGGCTAAGTTGGCTGCGACTCCTGACTATCCGCTTGATCCTACAAAGCGCTCATTTGAGGTTACACTCAGCGCTTCAAGCAATGGACGAATCATCCACTTTGTGGCAAATATCGATCCAGATCAGTACGCCGCAATCACTGCCGGCCACGAGGATTACATCATGAGCAACCTCTACGTCACAGGTGATGCCGATGCCTACTGGCAGCGCATGGAGTTTACTGGCGGTATCTCTGCTACAAGCGGAGCAAATGTCTTTGACGGTTCAGATGTAGTGCCTCTGATTCGCAACTATGCCAAGGTTCAGGTAGTTGATGATACGGGCGACACTGACGCCTTCACACTCACGGGTTACAAGGTGTTCAATACCCGCAACCGTGGTTCGGTGGCAGCCTACAATGGTGAGTTTGTGAACTTCACCGAGATGGATCCCGCAGTAGTCGATGGCAAGATGTTCACACCCAAGACCTACGCTGAGATGGGTAACTACTCTGGTTTCGAGCTGGGTGAACTGGTAGAGGTTGGCGACTATTCCAACCCTAATGCTATCTACTATGTTCGCGAGACATCGAAGGAGAGCAGCAAGCCCTATATCATTATTAAGGGTACTTACAACGGCGAGGAGTGTTTCTACAAACTCGACTTTATTGTCGGAGGTAATAACGCCAACATCCTGCGTAACTTTGCCTATACATTTGTCATCAACACCGTAACCAAGCCTGGTACTACCGAGCCTGCAGCTAAGGCTCAGTCAACAGGTGAGAATGGTTTGTCGTTCGACAGCAATACTTCGTCATTGCTCAACATTTCGGACGGCGTGGGTCAGCTCTTTGTAAGTGCTACGCAGGTCATCCTGACAAGTACCGATGAGTACTACTTGATGTATAAGTACATCCCCGACATCACAAAACCGACAACAAATGTGAATGTTGGTGTAACTCACAATGCTGCGGAGGGCGATGTATTCGCTTCAGTTGTGCGCGAGGGTACCATCGGTGATGCCAACGACAAGAGTGGCACAGGCACAAAGTATGCGGGTTACAAATATATTGTGCTCAAGCCCAAAACTCTTACGCCGGGTTCAACGCCAGAGCAGACAATCACCATCACCAATGGTGCTGGTCTCACGCGCGAGGTAGAATTCTCTTTGAAGAACCCCTACACGATGACCGTTACGGCCTATGATGGCGAAGGTGGCGTCAACGACAATGTGGTTGCACGCGGCACAAATAAGAATGTGTGGGTCGATGTAGCTATTCCGGCTGACCTCGAGGAGTATATCTTCCCGCTGGAGTTTGTCTTTGAGTCGTCGGCGCTGAGTATCTATCCCGATGCGGGGGCTAATAATATGCCCGTAAGCACTGGCCAGTCGATTATCGACAGCAGCAAGTCGGCCTTCGGTTTTGTATATACCCTCACCTGGGAGGAGTATGATGGCTTGACGACAGTTAACGGTCAAAAGACCTTCACCGCCAAGTTCCTTACCAACAAGGCGGCAAGTGCATCAGATATTTATGTGGCAAACCACTACTTCAATACTGAGAATGATGGGTTTGAGAATCCTGAGATAACGTATGTAAATACATTACAGTTTAGTGCAACAGGTACAAATCTTAACAACGAAAATCGTTCTGTTACTATTACTTGTGGTGATGATTGGTCTCAACAGATAACGTTAACTGGTAGTAAACAATCATTATCATATGATCTCAGTTCTTACGGCTTAACAGATGATACGGCTGTTACAATTAGCGGAAGCTATTGGGTTTGGTCAGGTAGGACATGGATTACTTATAGTTGTAATTATTCTACAACGTTAGGACAATTACAGAATGCAGACATTACCCTAAACTTTACTTCGAACTAACCAATCAGCAATCAAATATTGATCCAAGGGCGTCCCGCGCGGGCGCCCTTGCTCGTTGTATATGTATGGGAGACGCCGAAAACAAAAAGCCGTTGCCACGACACAACCGCACAAAAAAAAGCAGTTGTCAAAAGACAACTGCCTGAGGTGGGCCCAGAGGGGCATGATCCCACGACCTTCGGATTATGAGTCCGCTGCTCTAACCAACTGAGCTATGGGCCCGCAACATGGCGAGAATCATCCTCACCGATTGTGCGATGCAAAGATAG